>CAIUUT010000154.1 GCA_903902445.1 uncultured Candidatus Marinamargulisbacteria bacterium | reverse complement strand
AAGCCTTGCCGCAGGCCACAAAACCCTTGTGCCAAAAATCATCGAAGAGCTGAGAGCACACGGACGGGAAGATATTCTTGTCATCGCAGGCGGCATCATCCCTGAGAGAGATCACGCATTCCTCTATGAAAAGGGAGTTGCCGCCATTTTTGGTCCGGGAACCATCATTGCCGAAGCGGCCATCACGATTTTGAAAAAATTGATCGCACGTGTGTAACCGCATTTTTAGGGGCACGATGCCGTGCCCCTAAACCGATTATTATTGTGCAATCCCTGAAATACGTTGGAAATTGCACTCGAAACGTTAATATTGGTATTATGGTATAGCGTATCATTAATATTTTTGACTAAATATAATGCGAAAGCAAAGATATGTTGGCCTAATACAGCCATTCAATTAACCCAACTATTCAAGAAGATGCAAAAAGCTTTATTAGAAAGTGAATCACTATCAGATCTGAAATTATTACTTGATCTGGCAAAAAAAATAGGGATAAAATCAAAAATTTTATCTGCGGATGAAATTGAGGAAATTGGTATAGCAAATGCTATAAAAATCGGGCGAACAGATGAATATATTGACACAAATGAATTCCTCAAAAAGATTTCACAATGATTGTCCTTATTGATAAAAGATTTGAAAAAGATACAAATAAAATAAGCGACAAGTCTATTCTAAAAAAAATCGCAAGCTGTATTATAGATACACAAAACGCCAAAATCTTGAATGAGGTTAAGAATTTAAAGAAATTAAAAGGTTTTGATTTAGAATGCAGAATAAAAATCGGAGATTATAGAATTGGTTTAGTTATTGAAAGCAAAGTCGTTTCTTTTATCCGATTTCTTCACAGAAAAGATATTTACAAATTCTTCCCTAAATAGTTACACGCCAGAACACAAGCAGCTTTTATGTAAATGAACATATACTATATAGCTAATGGAGTCTCAGTGGTTGGCAGCAGCCATGGAACGATATATACCTATCCCTACTTCAAAAAGTAATAAAACTCGTTTTTACCAATCCATATAAAAATCAGAGCCGCGTTTAAAATAAAATTACAAATGATTTTTATTCAATCGAATAAACGTATTTTAATAGCCTGCTGATTTGCGTTCTATATTGGTTACAATTCAAAAATCTGCTGCTCATGCGGATCAATCTAAATATTATTCCGCATGAGCTGAGTAAACATTTGTGCCTGTGAAGTTACCATTCGAATGTATGCAGGGTTTTGTCGTTTGGTATTTACACGAAAAGCTACCAATTGTGATACCAAGAGCCGACGTAAAGGCATTCATAGCTGACTGCTCTTTTGATGATCCGTTACAGGGCTTGGAGCTGACACTTGCGATTTTTGAAGGTATAGGTCACTTTCGGGAAGTAAAAAACGCTGCTTTGATTTTTTCCGAAAATCTCAAGCGACGAATTAGTGAAAATGGTTGGCCATACTGTTATAGGTTCTACAGCGAGCAGGCCACTTCGGCATTTGAGGCATACATTTCTGCTTTCTGTTTCAGTAATAAGAATATTTTAGCAGAAAGATACCAAACAAGTATCGACAGATATGTATACTACTGCTTCCACGAAAAAAAACTATTGCACAATACAGAGCTACTATCGTTTTCTCAAAGCACACTGAAATCTGTTATTGGATCAAGTGTTAATTTTTTCGTCGGGCTTGACAATGGTGATTACCTCTATTTTGGTGACGGGTCAATCAAAAAGTTATTTACTAACGAAATAGGGAGAATTCCTGAGGATGCTGGTTATCACGATCTTATGACTGCGTCATATAATCAACGATGAATACGCATAAGAATTTCATAGAGAGGTTGACGTTTTTTTTGCTACGCCCTTCGTACACCACTCCAAATACACCCATAAAAAGAAAAATTAGGCATTCAAAAAGCGAAACATGGGAAACCAATATGAAGTGGAACATTAGAACATTCATTGCGTGCATAGTAATAGGTGTTTTTGTAATAGCATGGTATCTTATATACTCACCTCAATCTCACGCAGATATTGCCATAACCGTTGCAACTGTTCTTGGACTGGCATTGACTGCAACAGGAACTCAAATCGGAATAATTGCGATAAGTAAATCGCATGAAGCCACAATGATGCAGTATAGATTAATAGAAATAAAAACGAACCGGAAGATGGCTCATGAGATATATGAAAACATCTTGGTTCCTCTGCAAAACGTACTGAATGATATTAATTATTTAGGCGAGTCATTATTTGACGACAGAAAACAGAATACTGATAATAATGGGGGTATTGTCATGCCGGAAAATTTATCCCCACTATTAGAAGAGCATGGGAATACGTTAAAAGCAAAATTAAATATGATAGTATTGTACGTTAATAAGGATTCATACCAAAACCTGTTTAATGCTACCATCAAGTTATCAAAAGAGATTGATCTAATAATTAAACATTACAATGAGAGGACATGGACGAGGAGCGCATCTGAAAGTGTAATCAAATCCAGGGAATTAGCATCAAAGTTGTATGAAGATATTATAGAGCACATTAAAATATTGCGTTAGTCGTATCGTTCATTAAAAAAATATTAAAGAAATCTTACTTAACACTCATAACAGTAATTCTTCTTATACCGTAAATTTTTCAATAGTGAAAGATCTAAAAAATTTAAAGTTGCAAGAGCATATTACAAGAGCAGGAAAAGAGTTTTACATGAATGGACAAGATAATAACTGACAATTGCTTTTGCCTCTTTTTAAACAAAGATTTGGTTTTTGTCTTGCAATTTAACAAAGGCTTCCATATAGGATCCTAAGAAAATGCTTGTGCAAGATTATCCAAAAATTCATACCACTATATGTTCAAAATTTTGAATTCCTGCGCATGAACAATACGACCCCCTTAACCCAACGCTATAACCCCGACGTGGATACGGTGGTCAACGGCATCATGAACGGTGACCGCCAGATGCTCAGTCGCGCCATAACGCTGATAGAGTCGCAACGACGGGAAGATGAACAGAAAGCGCACGAAATTCTTGACCGCTGCCTTGCAAAAAAAAACGAAGCCATCCGCATCGGCATAACCGGCTCACCGGGAGCGGGCAAAAGCACCTTT
>CAIUUT010000153.1 GCA_903902445.1 uncultured Candidatus Marinamargulisbacteria bacterium | reverse complement strand
TCTACTTTGCACAAAAGGTGACATTTCTACTTTGGGTTGACATCATTATTTGCGACAACTAAAACCCAATGATAGTATTCAACATAGCCCAAATTACTCTATTTTTTCAAATACTTTTTCCTTGGAGTTATAGTTATATACTGAACCAGTTCCAATTTCATAATACCAACCATAAATATTTAACTTTCCTTTACTATACCGTTCTTCAACCATAGGATATGTTAAGAGATGATTCATTTGTTCCACTACATTCTCTTGCTCGACTAGCCATTCAATATCATCGGTATTCCCGACATCCTTAATAACTGCGTCAACTTTCTCTTTTGCATGTTTAACTAACTCAATCCATTTCCTAGTGTGTGGAATCTTTGCCAACTCTGCCTCATCTAAATATAGAGTTTTACAACCCCCACAATTTGAGTGCCCACAAACCACTATATTCTCAACATTTAATACCACTAATGCAAACTCAATGGCAGATGTTGTAGACAAATAATCAGAGGATTCTCGATAGTACGGCACTACGTTTGCCAAATTACGAACCACAAACAAGTCACCGGGCAAACTTTTTGTTATTAAATCAGGAACAACTCGAGAATCAGAGCAACCTATAAATAATGTATGAGGCTGCTGTGTATCTCCTAACCTCTTAAATAATTCCTTGTTCTTTTCAAAATCTTTCTTACTAAATTCCTTCACACCATCAAATAGAATCTTCATAAATCTCCTCAATTAGCGTCAAAATATTATCAAATTTGTATTGTATCATATTATATTACAAAAAATCATTTACCAACAGAACTAGACTATATGAAACTCTCTATGCTGACTATGTAGCCAATATTATCCCTTGCATGATATCCTATTATTTATAAATTATGAGACGAACGTCCAAAACAATTTTTATTATATTTCTCCAGCTTTTCCTAATCTCCTTTTCTCAAGTCTACGACGAAAAAACACTATTTGAAAATTGGAAACAATACACAAAGCCCTTAACCATTAGCGAATCTATTGTTACCATATGGGACTACGGACACAATGATTATTCAGCGTTTTCTGAGGCGATGGGTCATGCTCTCATATTTTCTGTCTATTTCAATGATCAAACCTATTTTAATTCCATACTAAATGGCCTTGAAAAATACTTCAAAAAAGACAACGGGCTGTATCGCTGGATGCTATCATCTGACGGATTTCCCCCTCCAGACACAGAACAACACAAAAGCGCCTCAGAAACCGAGCTAAACGTCCTTGTGGCCCTTCTCAAGGCGAGTAAGAAATGGCCCAACCAAGATATACAAATATGGGATACCCAGCTAAACGGATACACCACCAATAACTATAATAGAATCGCAGATCGCTTGGAAGAAAACATGTGGAACAATTTTGTATACACCATCGACAAGTATTCAATTTTCCTTCCCGCTGAAAAAAACTACAAAGACTGGCCGATTCTAAATAAACAACCAAAAAAAATAGCCCTTGCTTTAACATACTACAATATGGCCTATCTTAAATTCATAGCAAGTAACTATCCTAACCACAACTGGAAAAAAGTAATTGATGACGGCTATATACTCTTAAATCAAATATTAAAAGATTACACATCCTATCTGTTTTCTGATGAGCCAACAACCGTCAATGCGCCCCTACCAGCATGGATAATCATTGAAGAAACCAGTAACGGCAGCACGCTAGTAAACTATTTCAAAAACACTCAAGATAGTTGGCTAGTAAAAAATAACGAATTCGACTCCTACCGTATTCCTTTTTATGTTGGCATGGACGGTAAAGACCATCGCGCCCTTAACTTATTTAAAAGATATTTATCCATCACTAATGTCACAAAACCAGAGGATGCCTTTGTTGGTGCTGGCAACAATCCTCAAGACCTAAGAGGTTGGAACTCCCTAGATGCTATTGCAAGTCAAGGACTGGTTCTTAAGACCTTAAATGACCCTAGATACAATAGCTTCAAGGAGAGGCTGTCACTTAACTCAAAAGACATGCAGACCTACTTCTTCTCATCTTCGCCCATAGCCAAAGATATAAGCAAAAAATACTATTACAATAAAACCTTTGTCATTTATGGATATTTGATGTTTAACAATAAACTCTAATTCACTATTTCTTAAGCACTCTATATTCTTCAAATAACCATAATTATACTAATAAGCATAACCTATAATAACAGAATTAGTTATGATACACCTATTCGGGCTGAGCAACTTTCTCCAGTTTTGAAACATTAAAGCCTAAAGCCTTGGCTCGTTCCAAAAGCGTGCGGTATGTTGCTTCATCGAGCTTTTTGGTTCGCGATAGGATCCAAAGATAATCTTTACCACTACCCACCATAGCGTAGGTATAATCCTTATCGAGCTCAACGACAACATAATCTGCAGCCACTGGCCAAAAGAAAGACACCTTCAATCTTCCCGACTCATCTGAATTTGGCAACCAAGCATTACCGATAGCAGTTTTCAGCTCGCCCTTTAAATTTCCTTGATAACCAGAATTGCGAACCTCTACTTGGCCGTCACTCTTCAATGAGTAAGTTGCTGTTACTCCATACAAATCGCTTTCAAACCAGCTCGGGATCCTAGCGATTTCATACCATGTGCCTAGATAGCGAGATAATTCAACCTTTTGCGAAGGCAGCGTCTTCATGAAATCATCACCACAACCTATAAAGAGCAAAAAAATTACCATCAACACAATACTTACTAATTTATTCATAACCTAAACCTCCAGGAGACATTTTCACTAATTATACAATCAAATTTTTGCAAATCAATAATTATTCTTGCACAATAAATTATCGTAAAGCTCGTTTCTAATATGCACCAAAATCGCAAAATACGTCATCAAACAGTAAAGCTACTAATAATTTTATCCCCAAATATCTTTTTACATTTTTCATTGAGTTAAACTAAAACTATTAATGTTTAACTGCAATTCTTCTGGGGAAGAATATTTAATAGAAGGCTCATGAGCGTTTTTTGTATGTTTCTTAAAGGAGATAAAAATAAATGGATATTAATACAAATTATAGTATAAGAGAATTTGCTAATTTATTAACTGCTAATACATCGTTTAATCCCGAAGACCAAATAAACGGCAAAAAAATAAGAGAACTAACGGGCTATATAGCAAATGATACAAGCCTAGAAGCTAAAAAAGTAAATTCAGAGCTTGTTGCCAAGGCGATTATCTCCAATTTAAGCAATTCGAACGGAACAGCAGATAACATCACCCTAACTATAGGGGACTCTAACTTCACCCTAACTAAGAGTCTAAAAGACTCTAGCTCAGAGAAACAAATAACTACACCCACCGCACCACCCTTGTCTGTTTCCACTAAAGTCGATGTCTCCTTTGGTGGTTTCTCCACCTTTTATCATCAAATGCTTGATATTCAAAATACAATAAATTCTAACGGAACTACCATAAAATCTCGTGCCTTTTTCTTGCGAGAAACGCTTTCCGAAGGTCAGCGCTATGAAGTTACTGCCTTTAATAATAATCTTCTATCACCTTACATAAACTTAACTCAAGGGGCTAACTCCCACTTAAACACCTCCTATTTGAGGCTTGATGCTGGGGGCCAACTAAACGCAGAATTCTCTGTCCTTAACATTCAGATACGCAGCGGAATCTCTACGTTTAAAGATTCCTCAGCACCCTTTGCAGGATTTACTTCTAATCTGAAAGCTGGTCCATTTTCTTTTTTAATGGAGGGTTTATATTTAGAAAAGGCCAGTACATTCCAATTGAAGTTAAACTATACACTAAACCAGTCACTAAGCGCATTTTATGGGTATGAGCAAGAGCGCGCTAATTCTGATGAGAAGGACCGAAGAATAATCGGTGGTTTCGGTATTAATCTCGACTGGCTAAACCCTTTTCTCTGGTTCTCATCCCCTCATTAGCCACTTAAAATATTATGTCATATTAATGAAAACTTGTTAGATTTTTTCTCGGGTTCTCACCCTCCAGACTTATTCGCTTTATGTCTCTAGCAATTTTTGTGATAAACTGTTGGGGTTTCTCTGGCGGAGAGGGAGGGATTGTCCTCGTCACTTCGTGCCTGCGGTGCACCTGCTAAGTTCAAACTTCGCGCTGCGCACTTGTTTTCACTAAGCAGCTAGCTGAACCCTCTTCTCGGGTTCTCACCCTCCAGACTTATTCGCTTTATGTCTCTAGCAATTTTTGTGATAAACTGTTGGGGTTTCTCTGG
>CAIUUT010000152.1 GCA_903902445.1 uncultured Candidatus Marinamargulisbacteria bacterium | reverse complement strand
GGATACCGTTCTTTCTTTATTGAATATACCCACTTCCTATAAAATACTAGATGGAGATAAAATCGGTCATGAAGTTTTGGAAATGCCAGAGATAATTTCCAAAATTCACCACCTTTTTCCACAAGCGATATTGGAGGGTAAGGTAAATCGATCTCTGTTGGCAAAAATGGTTTTTCCACACCGTATACATCAGTTAAATGCGATAGTGCATCCAGAAATAAGGAAGATAATAGGACAAAGAGCGACAGGCAATGTGATCATTAATGCAGCATTATTGGATGAATTAAAACTTAGGAAATTAAGCAATAAAATTATATTTGTAGACACGTTGAAAGCTTCACTATATCGGCGCTTAAACTCAAAAATGTATAAAAGGGACATAAAGAAACGCTTGCAAGCCCAGCACACTAGAGGTTGGTTCCAAAAAAGAGCAGATATTATTATCCATAATAATGGTTCCTTATCAGACTTAAAGCTGGAGATATTAAGCAAATGTCAGAATTTGTTCTAAAGAGCGCCTATCAGCCAGCTGGTGACCAACCTCAAGCTATAGAAGAGCTAATTGCGGGTCTAGAGAGGGGGGAGCGCTTCCAAACCTTGCGAGGGGTTACCGGCAGCGGAAAAACCTTTACTTTAGCCAATATAATCGCCAGACTTAATAAACCTACCCTGATTATTGCTCACAATAAAACCTTGGCGGCGCAATTAACCAGTGAATTTCGAGAGTTCTTCCCCGAGAATGCTGTGGATTTTTTTATCAGCTATTACGATTATTATCAACCGGAAGCGTATATTCCAAGTTCCGACACCTACATTGAAAAGGACTCATCCATTAACGAAGAGATCGACCGTTTTCGGCATCGTGCCACGTATTCGCTGTTTAATCGTAGTGATGTCTTACTCGTTGCCTCGGTTTCGTGTATCTATGGCTTAGGTTCGCCAGAGAACTACTCAGCGGGTAGCTTTATTTTGAAAGTTGGTCAACGCTTAGATCGTGACAAGTTGTTGGAGAATTTAGTAAATATTCGCTATGAGCGCAACGACCTAAATCTAGTTCGGGGTAATTTTCGTGTAGCCGGTGAAGTGATTGAAATTTTTCCAGCCTACGATGAAAATATATTGCGCGTCGAGTTTTTTGGTGACGAAATAGAGCGCATACAATATCTTGACCCCTTAGATAGGTCGGTAAAAAAGAAGTTTGAGCAATTTATGATTTACCCCGCCAGTCACTTTGTGGTTCCGACAGCATCTATTAAAGAAATTACTGCTACGATTAAAGTGGAACTTACGGCACGATTACAGGAATTAAAGGCTGCCAATAAACTACTCGAGGCCCAGCGTTTAGAACAGCGCACGATGTTCGATTTAGAGATGATGGAGGAAATCGGATACTGTACCGGTATCGAAAATTACTCCCGTCATTTAACGGGCCGTAAAGCGGGAGAACCCCCCTTCACCTTACTCGATTATTTCCCCAAAGACTATTTACTCATTATCGATGAATCGCACCAGACGCTCCCGCAAATAAGGGGTATGTTTGCCGGAGATAAGTCACGCAAGAGTGTTTTGGTTGAGCATGGCTTTAGACTACCTAGTGCGCTAGATAATCGTCCCTTAAATTTCCCCGAGTTTGAAGAGAGAATTCCGCAGGTTCTTTTTGTATCCGCCACACCTGGCCCCTATGAAACTGCTCATTGTCCCAAATTTGTGGAACAGATAATAAGACCCACCGGACTTCTTGATCCACGCATTGAAATACGCGCCACACAAGGACAAATGAAAAACTTGATGGAAGAAGTGGTAAAAAGGGTAGCGGCTAAAGAACGTACTTTGGTGGTGACCATAACCAAAAAAATGGCCGAAGAGTTATCGGAATATTTACTCAATCATAAAATTAAGGCCAGATACCTACATTCCGATATTGATACCATGGACAGGTTTGAAATCTTGCACGATTTGCGCAGTGGTGAATTTGACGTTTTAGTGGGTATCAATCTATTAAGAGAGGGGCTAGACTTACCTGAAGTGGCGCTCATCGCCATTTTAGATGCCGATAAAGAAGGGTTTTTAAGAGACGAGCGCTCGCTCATTCAGATTATTGGACGTGCTGCGAGAAACGTAAACGGCACGGTAATTCTTTATGCAGATCGTGTTACCAACTCCATGGAGAGAGCCATCGGTGAGACCAATCGACGCCGAGCTATACAAAAAAAACATAATGAAGATCACGGCATTACCCCGACAACAGTTTTTTCCAAGATTAAATCCAATATGGGTGGCGGAAGTGTAAAGCAGAGTGAAAAGTCGATTAAAAAAGTTGCCAAGGAGTTAGCGTGGCTCAACAAGATCAAAAAAGAAGAATTGCACCCTCAGGAGCTATTGGCCACCATACAGATACTGCGCAAGGAAATGAGTAAAGCTGCCAAAGAGCTGGAGTTTGAAAAAGCTGCTATTCTGCGAGACAAGATTTCCTCTTTATCTCGAGATGGTAATTAGCCATTGTTGAGTAGGTTGTTGTGAAATTTATACTGGACTATTGTTCGTTTCATTGGATATAATTTACGAATGGGGATAATCGGAGTTACTATTGCGTTAATAAACCCTAAGAATTTGAGCCTCTCAGGCCACATCCTGCATCACCATTCACCTCTCACCATTCACTATTCACCAAATAATTATAGGCGAGCATCGTGATGTTTGTATTCAATTTACTTATTGTAACTGTATTGTGCTGTTTCTCTCTTGCCGGTGATTATGTGCCGGGGGAAATAATCTATAAACTGAGAGCAACCGGTCAGCAAAGTAGTTCCGTTAGTAAAACCGCACTAAGAGCACCCAGTACGGTTTCTCCTAATGCTAGCCTAATTAGTGCTCTTCCCTATAAAGTCCTTAAACAGGAACAGCTTTTTCCCAATTCTGCAGGCGCTAGAACGCTTAACTTAAAAAATGCTGGTGTAACGCCTCAAGATACGGTGGGCTTAGATCGAGTGTATAAACTTAGTTTATCTTCGACTACCGATATGCAACAGACGTTGCAGTGGTTAGCGCAACGACCAGACGTTGAATATGCCCAACCCAATAATTATTATCAATTAAATGATACAGTACCTAATGACAATTATTATCAACTTTTTCAGAAGTCTGTGTATGATTTATATCAAATGTCTAAAGCTTGGGATATTTGTACTGGCTCTTCATCGGTAGTGGTAGGGGTCGTAGACTCAGGGGTAGACAGCACTCACCCAGATTTGATCGGTAAGGTTTTGTCTGGTCGTAATTTTGTGGCCAACAATTATAACCCAGCGGACGACAACGGGCATGGGACACACGTTTCGGGGATCATTGCGGCGAATTCCAATAACACTGTAGGGGTTACGGGCATGGCTTGGAATGTTCAAATATTACCAGTCAAGTCCTTTAATTCCGGTGGTCAGGGAACAGATGCGGATATTGTAGCGGGAATAGTATATGCAGTGGATAGCGGTGCCAAGGTGATTAATATGAGTTTTGGTTCCTATACGGACAGTAGCATTTTATCTGATGCTATAACGTATGCATTCAATGCTGATCGTCTATTAGTGGCGGCCGCTGGAAATGATAATCGTTCTCTAAATACATCCCCCTGCTATCCTGTTTGCTACGATGGGGCGAGTAATATGGTGTTAGGGGTCGCTTCTATTGGCACTAGCTATAAAAGGTCAAGCTTTTCTAATTATGGTTCAGGCACGCTAGTGGATGTTTGCGCTGTGGGTGAGGATATCTGCAGTACATATCCGTCCAGTTTGTCCTCAAATATTTCTTATGCATTTATGAGTGGTACCAGTATGGCAACGCCGATGGTCAGTGGCTTAGCAGCGCTTATTTTTAGCTATAGTGCCCAGCATAGCCTTAACTTAAACGCTACCTCCGTAAATAATTTGATACGAAATTACGCTCGTAGCATCGATGGTTATAATCTTAGTAATTACTCTAATCAGTTGGGCAATGGAGTAATTAATGCCTATCGAATTTTAAATGCGCTACAAAACCAGGTTACACCCAATAATGTGGTTTTTTATAATTGGCCCAACCCCATTCATTATGTTGAAAACCTGAAGGTTTCCACTCAGTTTCATATTGCTGATGTAGAAAAACCACAAGCCATAAAAATAACCTTATATTCCCTAAGAGGGGTGAGGCTTAAGTCAATAAAGTATGACCCTGTTGCCATTGTTACTGAAACCGAAGATTTTGAGCTAACCGATGAGGCGGGACTACTTTTACCCACAGGCATCTATATTGCGGTGCTGGAAATGACTGACTTTAAAGGACAGCCGCAAAAAAAATATCATAAGGTCGTTATAAAATGAGAGTAATTTTCTTTGGATGGTTACTTTTTTCAACAATTTTTGCTTATAGTACGCGAATTGATTTAATCAACGATTTTTTGAACACTGGCTTTAATGCACGGGTGCAATCCTTAGGAAATGCGGGAGTTATTGCTTCTGATGGGCCAGAAGCCGCTTTTTATAACCCAGCTTTAATAAGCAAGGTAAAGAACTCCTTTCTGTTAAGCTACAATCAGTACCAGTTTGACAACCTGACCTATCTTTTTTATCGTGTACCCTTTGAATTTCGTCAGGCAACATTTGCCTTTGGTTTTGTGCGCGATAGTGTAGAGAATATTGAGTATAGAGAAAATAACATTGATGTAGCAGATTCTGTGGTAAATTTATATTCTCAAGCCTTTATTCTTTCAATGACCAGGACGGTTAATGAGGAAATGAGTATGGGGCTTAACGTGATTTATGTGGATAGTTTAATGGGGGATGGG
>CAIUUT010000151.1 GCA_903902445.1 uncultured Candidatus Marinamargulisbacteria bacterium | reverse complement strand
GTAAATAACGGGCATAACCTATTTATCAAAACAAATTAATTTTGTTTTAGATCTTAAGGAGGCCATTATGAATAAAAAAATGTTCCAAAATAATAAGCTCTCATTTGATTCTGAAATAAAATTAATGAAACTTCTCGGTGCTGATGAGTCTGTAATTAAAGAGCTTATGGACATGAAGTCACACTCATAGGTTAAATAACCAAAGATATAATTACTCTAACATCTTAACTCTGGTTTCATGCCGCCCTCCTTCGAATTCGGTTTTTAACCAGTTTTCGACTATAGGTATAGCATTCTCTAAAAGTGTTGTTCTGGCTCCTAAAGCCAGGAGGTTCGCATTATTATGTTTTTTAGACATTATTGCAGTATAAGTGTCATGACAGAGAGCGGCTCGAATTCCTTTCACTTTATTAGCAGCAATAGAAACTCCAATCCCTGTACCACAAATTATAATACCAGCATCCGCTTCACCTTCAGCAACAACTTGGGCAACAGATTGCGCGATTTCCGGATAATCGACACTTGCAGTAGAATTTGTCCCCATATCAATGATTTCCAATTGTAAATCATTGATAATAAAATCCTTCAAAGCTTCTTTTAAACTATACCCAGCATGATCCGCCCCAATAACAATCATTAATTACTCCTCTGCACTTATATATTTATCAGCTTCTACTGCAGCAATTGCCCCATCAGAAACAGCCGTAACAACCTGATATAAGGATTTATTTCTTATGTCACCAGCGGCAAAAACTCCTTTTAGGCTAGTTTTCATTTGTTCGTCCGTTACAATATATCCAGCACTATCGATAACGAGTTTATCTTTAAATATTTGCGAATTAGGATTTTGTCCCACATAAATAAAAACACCCTCTACCTCTAAGTCAATTTTTTGAGAGGTTTCCACATTTGATATGATAAGGTTATGAACACTTTTCTCTCCAATTATTTCTAATGGACAGTAACCCATATAACATTCAATCTTTTCATTTTTGCACATCGCATCCTGTATAATTTTTTCAGCACGAAACTCTCCACGACGATGAATAAGATATATCTTTTTTACAAACCTAGATAGATACATCGCTTCTTCTAATGCGCTATTTCCACCACCAATTACGGCAATGGTTTTATTACGAAAAAAGGCACCGTCGCAAGTAGCACAGTAAGATACGCCTCTGCCACGAAACTGCTCTTCACCTTTAACCCCCAAATTTTTGGCATCCCTACCTGTAGCGATAATAACTGACTGAGCTTCTATATCTCCACTAAAGGAGGTTTTAATAATATTCTTTCGGGGAGAAAAACCTACACTTTTCACCATGTCATTAAGAAAAGTTACTCCAAATTCTTTGGCTTGTTCCTCCATTTTTTGACCAAGTTCAACCCCGCCCATACCACCACGTCCAGTACCTGGATAATTTTCAATTTTTTCAGTTAGCGCTTGCTGTCCGCCAGCTACAGCTCGTTCCAGCACCATTACTTTTCTACCAGCCCGAGCCGCATAGATTGCCGCACTAAGTCCTGCTGGTCCTTCACCAATAATTGCTATTTCAAACTTTTCCACAAAAATATCCTTTCACTATTCACTATTCACTAATTATTATATCAAACGATTAAACAATAAGGAACAATGAGAGTTTTGCAAGTATTGATAATATTACTCAGAAATATAGTTTACATTTCTTGAGGAAAGCCCTAAATCAAAAATATTATTTTAGATATTATCCTTAAAACGAAATCAAATATTGGATTAAAAAAATTAAAATACATTAAAAGGAAAATTATGAGTATTCCGAACTTTTCCACTTTATAAAAAGCTTGCTCTTGCGCCTCATTTAGAAAAGGTATTAACAATCTTGAGCCATCAAGTGGAGGTATTGGAATTAAGTTGAAACAGCCAATATGGCATTTACCACCACCAATTGCAAAGCCGCTTCTAAAGCAAAAAATATCCACATGGAATTATGGCTAGAGATTAAATTCCAACGGACAAGTTCACTTTGATGCAAATACACATGAAAATCTTGACCTCCTAACAACTTTGAAATAACTACTAACCCCAACATACCGAGTACAATTAATATAAAATTAGATAAAGGCCCAGCAATCGACACCACAAATATGTCTTTTTTGGGATTGTTCATTCTTTGCAAATTAATGGGTACTGGCTTTGCCCAACCAAATAAAAAAGGAGCATGAATAAGCAATAAAGAGAGAGGCAAAATAAAGGAGCCCATTAATTCCATATGTTTAATCGGATTTAACGTTAGCCTACCCGCCCTTTTGGCCGTATCATCACCGCATAACAAAGCAGCATACCCATGACTTAACTCATGAGTTATTATGGAAAATATTAATACCATCAAATTTATAATGATTAACATTTTTTTTATCCTTAAGCTCTAGGGTGCGCTTTTTTAAAGACATTATGAAGCCTTTTTGTACTAACCGCTGTATAAATTTCCGTTGTGGCAATATTACAATGACCTAGCATCTCTTGAATATACCTTAAATCGACATTGTTTTCCAATAAGCAAGTAGCAAAAGTATGCCTTAAAGTATGTGGGCTCATTTTCTCTACAATATTTTTTTCCTGCCGAGATTCTTTTAATATTTCCCATACTCTTTGTCTGGTGAGCGCGCCTCCGTTACTTTTCGCAAAAAAATTACTTCGCACTGCTTCACCCCATAACTTTAAGTATAACTTGAATATTTCAGCCATGTCAGAGTTGAATGGGACAAATCTCTCCTTACGTCCTTTACCCATCACCCTAATATATTTCTCAAACATATTTACATCCTTTATTTGCAAGCTAACAACTTCCGTTACACGCAATCCACAATAGTACATTAAGGCCAGCATTGTTCTATTGCGAATATCATTTAGTTTTAAAGGAGCAACAACATCGGACTCCTTTAGTAAACTTTTTATAGAGCTTTTGGAAACTAGTTTTGGTAAACGTTTTTTATATTTTGGAAACTCTATGTGTACAGCAATATTCTCGTAAATTATTTTCTCTCTTAGTAAATACTTAAAAAAAGTACTGAGGGCTGCTAATTTTCTATTCATGGAGGTTTTCTGATACTCTCGCTTTTTTAACATAAGTAAATATTTATTGATGACATTCACGTCGAGCTGGATTACCGAGCTAATTTTCATGCTCTGTACAAATTGCATTAAATCACTTCGATAACTGGCTACTGTATTAAGGGAGTAACCTTTTTCAACTTGCAAATACTGAGTAAAGTTATGCAATATATTATGCATTTATATTTTTGAAGTTAGCGAAACGTTTCCATTTTTGTCCATTTTAAGCTTAATCTCACCGCCACTGAAGAAAGTATTCTTTAACAACTCATTGGCAATAAAATCTTCAATTTCTTTTTCAATAATTCTCCCCAAAGATCTGGCCCCATATTGCGCATAATTACTTTGATCAATGACATAGTTTTCCACACTTTTATGAATAATCAATTCAATATTTTGTTCTCTTAACCTATCAATAATATTACTGATCATCAATTTAAATATTTTGTGCATACTTTCCGTAGAAAGTGGTTTGAAAACGATAATAGCACTGAGTCTATTTACAAATTCGACTTTAAAGTTATTCTTAATTTCACTTTCCACATTTAGCTTTAAGTTTTCATATTGAAAATCTTCGCGGCCAGAGTTAAACCCCATTCTCTTTAATTCCGATGAGCCCATATTGGTTGTCATTAAAATGGTAGTATTTCTAAAATCTACTTTTCTGCCTTGATTATCGGTAAGGATTCCATTATCCAAGATTTGCAGCAATATATTAAATATCTCTGGATGAGCCTTCTCAATTTCATCCAACAAAATAACACTGTAGGGATTGCGCCTTACTTTCTCAGTCAGCTGCCCGGCTTCATCGTACCCCACATAACCAGGTGGTGCACCAATGATTTTGGAAACATTAAACTTCTCCATGTACTCACTCATGTCCAACCGAATAAGTTTATTTTTATCTCCAGTAATATGATAGGCTAATATTTTGGCCAACTCCGTTTTGCCAACTCCCGTTGGTCCAGCAAAAATAAACGAACCAATTGGCTTATCGGGATCCTTTAAGCCCGATCTAGCTCTCTTTAATGCCCTAGATATTTCATCTATTGCTTCCTCTTGGCCAATTATGTTTTTTCTCAGTTCCTCTTCCATATTTACATATTTATTCAACTCATTATCTTTAAGTGCTGTAATAGGAATCTTCGTCCAATCAGAAAGTACCTGAGCTACATTCTCTTTCGTAATTTGCACAATATTTTTGCCACGAATCGCCAACCACTTTTCTTTTTCCTGACTAATAAAATTTTCAAGTCTTACAATCTCATCCCTATAATAGGAGGCCTTTTCATACTCTTGATTTTTAGCAGCTGCAACTTCATCCTTTTTCACATACTGCAAATCTTTCTTGGCTTGTTTAATTTCCTCTGGCATAGAAATAGACTCTAGTCTAACCATTGCGGCAGCTTCATCGATAAGGTCGATTGCCTTATCTGGCAAGAATCTATCGGTAATATAGCGAGAGGACACATCCACGGCATAGGAAACAACTTCATCACTAATATCTACTCGATGAAAAGCCTCATATTTATCACGTAATCCTTTCAAAATGAGGATGGCCTCTTCCTTACTGGGTTCAGCAACATCAATCTTTTGAAATCGTCGCTCTAAAGCGGCATCTTTCTCAATATATTTGCGATATTCATCTATAGTAGTGGCCCCAATACATTGCAACTCACCCCGAGCCAAAGCTGGCTTTAATATATTCGCAGCATCTAAAGCATTTTCGCCTACAGACCCTGCGCCAACTATGGTATGCAATTCATCAATAAATAAAATAATATTACTATTTTTATGAGTGGCCTCCTCTATTAACTTTTTCAATCTGTCCTCAAAATCGCCCCTAAATCTCGTACCCGCTACGATGGAGGATAATTGCAATTCCAGCAGTCTCTTGTTCTTGAGATTCTCAGGCACTTCGTTATTGATAATAGCCTGAGCTAAGCCTTCCACAATAGCCGTTTTACCGACCCCTGGGTCTCCAATAAGCACTGGGTTATTTTTCGTTCTTCTAGATAAAATACGAATAATTCTTTTTATTTCCTGGTCACGTCCAATAACCGGATCCAATTTATTTTCCATGGCTAACTTTGTAAGATCTCTACCAAATTGGGCAAAAATATCCTTCATTTCGTTGGTTTGTGGCTTATCCATCATTATCTCACCGAATAGCTTATCAAAATCCTCATCCTTTTCCTCAAATCTATTTAATGATTGAAAAGCAGCCAATAAATTAGGGATAGTGATTCCTTTTTTATTCAAATAAATAAAGGCAATGCCTTCCGCCTCACGCAAAAGTCCAATTAATATGTGTTCAGGTCCCACATACTTACTCTTAAGTTCCTTAGCCGCATTATAAGCTAATTCCAGCACCTTCTTAGCTCTTGGGCTAAACTTTATTTCAGTAGTACCCTCCATAATTTCGTCTCCTCTACCGATCATCGTCTCGAGCTCGGAGAAAAAATCAATAATGTTAATCCCCTGATCCTGTAAATACTTATAAACGACACCTTCTTCTTGAATTAATCCTAATAATAAATGTCCAGTATCAATCAAGCGATGTCCCAAACGCTGGCTTTCCTGCGAAGCTAAGTAGACAACCTTTTTAGCATGTTCACTAAACATTTCAAATATTCGATCAAAGGAAGGCTGACTAAATTGCTTAAGTAATGAGTCTAAGAAAGGTGGCAAATTTTGCTTCGACAAAGAATCTAAAATTTGGGGAGGAATAAACATTAAGTTTTTTTCTTTCGCGCACTCCTGACAAACATGTAACACTTTGTTTACATTATTAACCATGGTTGTAATCGTAATAATAGCCTGTCGCTTATTACATATTTCGCATATCATATAATTCTCTTCTTAATATCACCAATGGCTTGACTTAACCCTAACAACGCTGCCCTAGAAATAATACTATGGCCAATATTTAACTCTTCCATACCTTCTATCTTAGCTATAGCATCCATATTTTCCTCATTTAAACCATGCCCAGCATGTACAATTAATCCCAACCCTTTAGCTAATAATACACCTTCTTGGATGCATTTTAAGATTTTTTCTCTTTCCAATCCAATAGAATTAGCATATTTCCCCGTATGAATTTCCAAACTATCAGCGCCACTTTCCTTGGTCGCTAATATTTGGTCCGTATCCGCCTCAATAAACATACTTACTTTGATGCCAGACTCTATAAATCTTTTAACTGTGCGCTTAATGTCTGGCAATAATTTTACTACGTTTAAACCACCCTCAGTAGTAATTTCTTCACGCCTTTCCGGCACCAAGGTTACTTTATAAGGTTTCACCTTTAAGGCTATTTCTATTATTTCTGGCACTGGGGCCATTTCTAAATTGAGAGGAATGTTGATATTTTCTTTTATCTTATAAACATCACTATCTTGTATGTGACGTCGGTCTTCTCGTAAGTGGATTGTAATTAAATCTGCACCCGCTTTTTGCGCGATTAAGGCAGCCTGCAAGGGGTCAGGCTCTAGCCCCCTCCTAGCCTGCCTAAGAGTAGCAATATGATCTATATTAACTCCCAGAACAAGTTTTAACATAAGCTATATAGTTTCCTATTCGTTGACAAACTTTCTCTTTTCCAAAAACTTGTAACATTTTGAATAATGAGGGACCTTTTTGCTGTGCAGATACTGCATAGCGGACATTATGAAATATTTGCCCTTTTTTTATATTATTTTCCTTCACAAAATTATTTGTATATTCAGATATAACTTCTGAGGTAAATTCCAAATCTCTAAGTCCCTGCTCAAACTTTTCAATCATAGGAATCATTTCCAATTGTACATGCTCTTTTTCATATATTACTTGTGTTGTAAAAAAAACAGCCAGTTGGGTGGGAATGTCCGACAACAAATTTAAATTCTCTTTAATGACATCCAAAATATAAATCAACTGATCTTTATTATATAAACTCTTATTAAAACCATCTAAGAATTCGCTGGAAATATTGTAGATGTGCTCAGCCGTATAGCTTCTCAGATACTGACCATTAAGCCAGTTTAATTTCTCTATATTAAAAACGGAATTACTTTTACTTACCCTTGCCATATCGTAGACCGTCATCAAATCCTCTTGAAAAATAACTTCCTTATCTTCTGGATGCGACCAACCAAGCAAGGCTAGAAAATTAAACAAAGCCTCAGGCAAGTAGCCTTCATTTTTAAATTCAGTAATGGATTTCGCTCCATGACGTTTACTCAATTTGGCCTTATCTGGACCAAGAATCATTGATATATGCCCGTAGGCAGGCGGTGTTTTACCCAAAGCATTGAAAATTTGTATCTGCTTTGGCGTATTACTGATGTGGTCTTCTCCTCGTATTACGTGAGTGATTTGCATATCCATATCATCCACGACCACAGCAAAATTATAGGTGGGCATACCATCGCTTCTCATAATAACTAAATCGCCATTAAGGGCCATATCAAAAGATATATCACCTCGCACTAAGTCCCTAAAAACAACTACTTCTTCGCACACTTTAAAACGAATAGCATAAGGAATTTTCTTTGCAATATTTTCCTTGATCTGTTCATTTGAGAGCGTTCTGCATTTACCACTATATTTATAGGATAATTGCAAGGGGTCTTTATCTTTTTCTTCCTGTTCACAAAAGCAATAATAGGCTTTACCTTCCTCGATCAACTGCTGACAATATTGATTATAAATCCCTTGTTTCCATCGATCCAACTGGTAATAGGACTGCACACTATCTACTCCTGGCCCCTCATCCCAATTAATACCGAGCCATTTAAGTCCACTAATAATATCCTCTTCATATTCTTTTTTGGAACGCAGTATATCCGTATCTTCAATACGTAAAATAAACTTTCCCTTCAAGAACTTAGCATATAAATAATTAAAAAGAGCAGTTCTCGCACTGCCAATATGTAAATTCCCGGTGGGACTTGGCGCAAATCTTAACCTTATCATAATAGTTGTGACCTAACTTGGCCATTAGCTTGGACATCTAAACCCAAAGCACCAATGGCTTTACTAGATATACCAATAATATTATCTACACCAAGATTCTCATTCTTCACAACTTGCACAACAATACTCCAATCCTTAACAGGATTATTGATACGTATTTTCGTTCCCAAAGGTAAAAAAGCATGAACTGCAGGAAAAAACTTAAAAGCTTCTTTTTGGGAAAAACTTATTTCCCTAATTTTATTAATACCTCTATAGCATACAGTTTTATCGGGAACAATCCTTGCTCTATTGTCCGCTAATTTAATCGAATCAATAAATCGCTTAATTTTACTTATATTATTTCCACGATTTTCATTTAATGTTCTTTCCTTCTCGTTAAAAACCAGTAATTCCTGCTCATTCCATTTTAACGAATAAAGTAAATTGTTTCTTGAAACGACTATATCTTGGCTGTCATATCTTAATTGATTAAACTGAATAACCCTAGCGATAAAAGAATAGGCTTTTTTCAAAGAATCAGGGTCTGTACCTATGAGAGTAAATATTTCTTGGTTATTTAAATAGACCAAAGTTACATCATCTTGTCTATCTTTACTTTTAATTACTTCATAATCAAAGCCAAAAGTATAGGACAGTAAGAGAGCTAGAAACAAACCTAAGCATATTATTCTTTTCAATTTGCACCCTGCCAAACTAAAACCTTTCCGATTGTTTTAATTAATATTTTAATATCAAAAACTAAGGACCAGTTATTTATATAATATAAATCATACATTAACTTTTCATCAACCCTTGTAGATAAAGCCGCTCTTCCGTTTATCTGTGCCCAACCAGTAACTCCAGGCAAAACCCTGTGTCTTTTATCAAAATCAGGTATATCTTTAATAAACTGCTCAACAAAAAAAAGTCTTTCAGGACGAGGGCCAACAATAGACATTTCACCTTTCAATATATTAAAAATTTGTGGCAATTCATCTACAGATGTCTTGCGCAAAAATTTACCAAATTTTGTAGCTCTTGTATTTTCTCCAATCGCCTGAATAACAGGTCCCGTTTCTTTTTCAATTCCAGCCGGCATTGTTCTAAATTTATACATAGTAAATATTTTACTATTTAACCCTACCCTTTCTTGCTTATAGATAACTCCGCCCTTATTTTCAAGCTTTAAGGCAATTACAACAAACAGCATAATGGGACTAGTTATTACTAAAATGATTAGGGCCAAGAATACATCTAAAGCTCTCTTTATTATAAATTGTTTTTTTGTAAGCGTATTTCTTTTTATAGAAAACAAAGGGAATCCAATATCAATGGTTGCCTCTATTTTATTAGAAACTAAATCATAAAAAGAAGGGATCATTCTAATTTGAATCCCTTTATCGATTAATGGATCGATAAGATCCGACATTTGCCTACGTGTTAGTGCCGTGGTTGAAATAAAAATTTCCTTGAGCTTATGAAGGTCTACGTAATCCCAAATAACATCATAATCACCTAAATAGTTAAAACTATTTTCGAGTGAATATATTATTTTTTTTGGTTGCTCACCCACAGCCCCAATAACGGCATAATGATGCTTCTTTTCAAAAAGTAAGCGTTCATACAAAGCCTGACTCAACTCATCAGTTCCAAGAATCATAACTTTATGCAATTTTTCCTCAGGCCTAATTTTTAAAATTTGATATCTAAAATGATGTATTAACGTAATCGAAACTATATTAATAATAAAAGCATAGATTAATACATATCTAGACCCCGGATAAATACCAAAAACAACCATACTGGCCAAAATCAAAACAGTAGCGAAAAAACCTGCTTTGAAAATATTAATAAATTCTTCAATACTTGCTAAAACACCTTTCCTATCTTGGTAAACTTTAAAAAAAATCAAGGAAAAAATCCAAATTAGGGAAACAGCATACAAGGACTGTAAATAGGGCTCGACCTGAGCATTTGGATAGTAGTTTCCCCAAGTTATTATGAATCCCCTAGCTACAGAAACTTTAAACTTGAGAATATAACCTAAAATGTAGGCAATGTTTATAGCGGTTAAATCGAATAAACCAAGAAAAAGCAGATTAATCATCTATTATTGTTTACCGGGAAACCGAGATCTAATAACTCCAATTTTATCCATATCTTCTTGAGCCTTCTTATCTCCTGGATTGCCAGATGAGTAGTGACGCAAATTCTCCATTGAACTATTTAATAAGCCTGCATTGTAATAGGCATAACCTAAATATTTATTCACATCTGTCATTTCAGGATCAATGTTAAGCGCTTGTTTGTATGCATAAATGGCTAATTCAATTTCTCCTGACTGATGGTAAGCTACGCCTAATCCGCGCCATACTCTTGCATCCTCTTGATTCTTCTCTAAAGCATATTTAAAATAGTAGATGGCTTGTTTAAAATCTCTCTTTGCCAGATATAGCTCACCCAACTTTGCCCTGTAATTATTAAAATTGCCACCTTTTACCCAGTCAGGATAGGTCTTAGTATCTTTATCATATGTTTGCTCGTCTGCAGAAACCATCTGTTCAAAACGCTTAATCGCAGCATCGTAATTACCTTTTGAAATTTCAATTTCACCTAGATTGTAATAGGCCTCTACAAACAAATCATCCAAGATTGTGCATTTTTCGTACAACTTAACCGCTTCTTCAACTTTCCCAGATCGATGATAGTAATAAGCCAAAGACATCTGAAATAAAGGATTCAAGTTGTCTATGCTAGCTGCTTTTTTATAAGCGTCTCCAGCCAGATCATAGAATTTTTTTCTCTCTTCTGGAGTAGGTGAAAAATTAAATAAACTTAAATAAATTGCTGCTAAACCACTATAGTACCAAGGGTTAGTAGGGTTTATCTTTATCATCAATTCATATAAGTCTTTAGATTTTGTTAACCAAGCAACTTTATTGGCAACACCTTCTGCTTGCCTGGACATTTCTTCATAATTTCGCACCTGAGTAATCATGTAGTAAGTCTCCCAAGGTGCAAATTTATTAGCAGTATTCAAGGATCGAATTGAGTCTTCATACCTTCTATAGGTATTTTCCACAAAACCTTTTCTATAAAAATATTCCGCCATCCAAGGACGCACAACCTGCCATAAACAAAAAATAGCAACAAAAATTATAATGATACTTATAATAATTCTTGTATCTTTGGCTAACACTTTATCTTTCATATTTATTTCCTAGGTGATAATAACCAATAGCCAAACCCAATCCCATTAACATATAGTTCAAGGAAGCCGTAGCCACCACACCGAAATTAAAGAGTACTTGACCTTGGTAAAAAATCACACCTCCTAAAGTACTTAAAATAAGAAAAAAAGAAGGATTTTTTCTATTTAGATATAAATAATTAATGATTAAGTATAAGTACGTGCCAAACACTAAAACGTATCGAACCATAAAGCCGGTTACACCAGTAGTAGCAAGAGTATTGACGTATTCATTGTGAAGTCTATCGGGAGTAAGATTATGACCACCTTCTAAACGAGCATATTCAACCCTTCTGTAAAAGGGGTACATTTCCTTAATTGTATCGGGACCAGTACCAAAAAAAGGGTTTTTCAAGCCCCACTTAATACCACTTTTCCACATACTCATACGTGGATTACCCTGAATCGCTGCACTTTTATATGACCCCGTCTTGGCTTTCGCAGTTTCCAAAACCTTCAAACTATCTCTATTAGCATCTTTAGCAACAACCACGGAGCCTATTCTTTTGGTTAAAGAATAATGAGGGAACGCTATTACCGCAAAAAGAATTACAAAAATTACAACAATGACTTTAAACAAAGCCTTGTCTTTTATATATTTCCTTAAAATTAATCCCACATAACCAACCAATAAGAATATTTGATAAATAATAAAATCCGCAATGGTAGGAGCAAAAAGAATCATTCCAAAACTAAACAAAACAACGACAATCAATTTATTTTGAACAAATATACTCTCACTCTTATAGCGTTTATAATTCAAAAATACCAATACAGCGAGTAACCCCAAGTATAATAAAAAATGACCGATACCACTAACCACAAGCTGGATCTCATAAGCTAAAAATATTATGACCACTCTCTCCACAAAGCTCAAAATATCTTTCACTTTAATTACCCAGAATAGATAGGCAACAACAACTACTACTACAAAAGGAATGGTAATAAAAGGCTTAATAGTATAAACATCAAATAAAAGCATAATATAGGTAAGTGCGATGATTCCAATTGTAAAAATAAAATCAACAAAATATGCTTTCTTGGAAGAAGAATTAAAAACATTAATCATAAAAAGCAAGAAAACGGTTAATGCCCCTTGAAAGCCTAACCAAGTACCTCTTCCCCAAGAAGTAAACATGGCATAATAAATTATTAAAGTAAGAACGAAGGATACATAATTTAATAAATGGAATCTAATTGGTGGCATTTTTTCCTTAAAGAAACGAACTTGAATCATATATCCAAAGGATAAGAGGATCATCATGCCGATGAAGGGACCATAATGTACCGGATTGTTTATGCTTCCGAAAGCTCTCGATGCGCCATCTGCTGACCATTGCATAAAGTCTAAACCATTACTTTGAAAAATACCATAAATAGCACTTAGCGAAGCAGAACCTATAAAAGAGAAGAATATCCAGTAAAAAAACCGTAAAGAATCTACACACTTAGCAAAAATTAAAATGAGGATAGCATAATTAACAACGGTTATAATACCTTCCCACCTATCGTAAGCGCCAATTATCGACACGTAGATATTTTTACTCAGCATCGTTGATACCATATTAACCACTAACCAAATAAGTAAAGGTATTTCTAATCCTGTTTTATACCACTTCAACCCAAATATTGAGTAAAATTCTTTACCAGCGTGAGCGGGGTCAGCATTCTTTGCGCCATAATCTACCAACAAAGACTTAACACTCCAGAACATTATTATGAGAATAGAAGTAAACCGAAGTAATAGTAATTTATTTACCTCGAAAACACTCCTTGTGATAGAAGTGAAAAAAATAGGGATTCCGAAAATAAGAACTAATAATAAACCATTGATAGCTCTCTTCAAAGGCGGAACCTTTGTTTCTAAAAAGAAATAGGTGCAGAATAAACTAATAACAATAAGGTTTTCAATTAGGAAAAGATGATCACGAATAAACTGCATTAAGGACATAATAGTGTATTATAGACGAAAAAAAGCCCGCTGTCAGCGGGCTTTTTAAAAAACATAAAACTAGCGAAAAAAATTACATCATTCCGCCCATACCACCCATACCACCGCCCATTCCTGGGTTCATTGCAGGGCTTGATTTATCTTCTTCTTCTTCCGCAATTAACACAGAAGTCGTTAATAGCATAGAAGCGATACTTGCTGCATTCTGTAAAGAAGAACGAGTAACTTTCACTGGGTCTACAACTCCAGCTTTAAACAAGTCTTCATACTTAAATGTTAAAGCATTAAAACCTTCATTTTCTTTAAGTTCTTTCACCTTCTCTACTACTACAGCACCTTCTAAACCAGCATTATTGGCTATAGTATATAAAGGAGCTTCTAGCGCTTTCTTCACAATTAAAGCACCCGTTTTTTCATCGATATCTACAATATCTTTTTCAATTTTCTCCACTGCCTTAATTGCTCTAATTAAAGTAACGCCTCCACCGGCTACGATACCTTCTTCTACCGCCGCTCTGGTTGCAGATAAAGCATCTTCGATACGGTGTTTCTTTTCTTTTAGTTCTGTCTCAGTAGCTGCACCAGCTTTAATAACTGCTACACCACCGGATAACTTTGCGAGTCTTTCTTGTAGTTTCTCCTTATCATAAGATGAATCAGATAAATCTAACTCCTTCTTAATTTGAGTAACTCTGGCTTCGATATCCTTAGTTTTACCAGCACCCTCTACAATTGTCGTTAACTCTTTGCTAACTTTAATTTTTTTAGCCTTACCTAACATCTCAACTGTAGCATTTTCAAGAGTAGAACCTGTTTCTTCGGAAATGACCACACCACCAGTTAGAATAGCAATATCTTGTAACATAGCTTTTCTTCTGTCACCAAAACCTGGAGC
>CAIUUT010000150.1 GCA_903902445.1 uncultured Candidatus Marinamargulisbacteria bacterium | reverse complement strand
GTGCAGATGGAATTCATCTGGGCGAATTAGGGAAAAAGAAGACTTGCTCAGCAACGGCCTCGGGTACGGCTTGTACTCGAGATCAGGTGTGGAATAAAGAACATACATGGTATGAATATACAAATACTTACTCCCCAACTAATTGCAAGTATTGTTCATATCCGGACTGTTCAGGAAAGTTCTGTTCACTTATGAGTGAACCAGAATAGCTAAAATCATCTGGAAAGGATTGCTTTATTTTAACATTAAATGATATGCTGAAAAAACCTAATAATTATTCATGGTTGCTAGGAATCCTAATTGTTGGATTATCCATTGCGATTCTAGCTTTGAAACGGCAATATTCGAGTTGTCTAATTCAAAACAAGGCATTATTGGTGAAGGAAGAGGTTCTTACTGATAGACTTATAGAGGTTGGCAATATTTTACGTGTTAAAAAAAATGACTCTATAATTTACTTTTCAAGGAGCAAGACTTATTTGGATTTTCAAGATGTGATCAAATCCCTTCCAAAGTTGGTTTTAATAATTGATCCAAACTCCTGCAATACTTGTGTTATTGAAGCATTGGATTTTCTAAATTTATTTAATTCAAAATTTGGCAAAGATAACGCATTAGTATTTGTTAAAACGGAATCACAAATCCTCTTAAAGAGAACTGAGATAGATTACGGGATTTCTAACACTACAGTTGGTTACCATAACGGAGAGTTATTTCCCTTTAGCCATGATATGCAAAGACCATATTTTGTAATACTTCTCCCAAATGGGTACACCTTTGCCTTCTTTTTCTCGATTGATAATTATCCAGAGATTACAGAGAAATATATTCTTAGTTTAAGGCAAACCTATTTTCAGTCTTCCAAAAACAATTGAGCTAAATTAAGTAAATGACTAGCTTTAGTTAAATTTATTTCCAAATTACAATAAATGATTGTCCGTGATCATGTACCAAAACGTAAATAGGTTACGTTACGCCGCAGTAGCTTCGATTCAAAATAAAGAATATGAAGCTTATAGATTTTTTCAAACAGTTTCCCGATGAGCAATCTCGCAAAGATTATTTCCGGGAACATCGTCAAAAAGAGGGCATTAAATGTAGGAATTGTAAAGGGACTACCCATTACTGGATGCAAACGATTGAACAATTTCAGTGTAAAGCGTGCAGAACTCGTACCACCTTGCGAAGTGGAACAGTTATGGAATCTTCCAATCTTTCCTACCTTGATTGGTTCATCGCTATGCACTTGATGACCTCCACCAAGAAAGGCATTTCGGCAAAGGAAATGCAACGGCAGCTTGGTCGTAAGCGATATGAGCCAGTTTGGTTTATGATGCATAAGATTAGAGCAGCTATGGGTACCCGGGATGAACGCTATGAACTTTCCGGATTTACGGAAATGGATGAAGGATTCTTTACGACAGTTGAATCTGCTACTGTTGGTCAGAAGGTCAAGAAGCTCAAGCGGGGTCGAGGCAGCGAAAAACAAACTCCTGTTTTGGTTATGGCCCAGACCGAGAAAGTCAAGGGCCCGAAGAATCACCGACAGAACTCCCGGTGTAAATTTTTCAAAATGAGAGTGATGCCGGATCTTAAATCTACAACCATCAACCAAGTCGTAAAGGATAGCTTGAGCCCTAAGACCGAAGTTAAGACAGATAACTATTCGAGCTATAAAAGGCTTAATGAGATAGTTAAGAAACACGTTTCTAAGGTGATTCCTCCCGACCAGGCTGGAAAAGAATTGCCTTGGGTTCACATAGCGATCAGCAATGCCAAGAGAAATCTTTTGAATAATTTTCACCATGTTGATGACACTTATTTACAAAACTACCTGGATGAATTTACCTACCGACTAAATAGACGGTTCTCTGGGGACAAACTGTTTGGAAAACTGTTAATCGCATGTATATCTTTTAGTTGGATTATTTAGGTTAATCATTACGGACAATCATATAATTTTAAAAAGAATTATGAAAATTTTTAATTCAACAAAACAGCTTATTCTAATAAGCCTGGCAATCTCGGGGATTTGCCTTTTAACTTTAGTTTTTTCGTTGAAACTTTATGCTGAGGAGGAAAAAGTATTAAAATGGG
>CAIUUT010000149.1 GCA_903902445.1 uncultured Candidatus Marinamargulisbacteria bacterium | reverse complement strand
GGTGACATTATCACTTTGGGCTAACATGTCGCAAATAATGATTTTTAAAAGTTAGAAAGTTTGATATAATGTGCGTTGCAAGTTAGTTGGCCCCATTGTCTAGTGGTTAGGACACCAGCCTCTCACGTTGGTAGCACGGGTTCGAATCCCGTTGGGGCTACCAAAAAAATCCAAAGCCTACAATCCCTACTTGTTATGATGAGTAAAAATTGAGATAATAACCTCATGAGGGCCACTTTTGAAAATAACTGGAAGCTAATCCAAGAAGATGCAAGGAAAATTCTTTCGGCCAGTGAGAATGAGCTGTACTCTTTTGATTTAATTCATAATTTGTACGATAAAGCTATATTGCAACAAGCTTCGGTAATTGACTCCTTGTCGGGATTGTTAGCTTCTAAATTGTATTCGCAGGAAGTGCCTGCCCAGACACTTAATAAATTATTTTTAGATGTTTTGGGAAATTCTAGTGAAAGTCAAAAAGTGATCTATTTAGATTTAGCGGCAATTGTTGAAAGAGATCCCGCAGCAGATAGAAAGATGATTAACCCTCTACTTTTTTTTAAGGGATTTCACGCTCTGCAACTACATCGTATTGCTCATTGGCTGTGGAATAAGCAAGAAAAAGCGGCTGCATTTTTTTTACAAAGCAGAAGTTCACTGGTCTTTTCAGTGGACATCCATCCAGCTGCCAAAATTGGATCTGGTATTCTTATCGATCATGCTACGGGTATCGTTATTGGTGAAACCGCTGTAGTGGGAAACAATGTTTCGATGTTGCATGGAGTAACTCTTGGTGGAACTGGTAAGCATGGTGGTGACCGTCATCCTAAGATTGGCGATGGCGTCCAAATCGGCGCAGGGGCTAAAATTCTTGGTAACATCAAAGTTGGTGAGGGGTCAAAAGTAGCTGCAGAAAGTGTAGTCTTAACTGATGTGCCTGCCCATACAACGGTGGCTGGTGTACCTGCACGAGTGGTAGGAACCCCAAGAACACAAAATCCTGGTAAAACTATGGAAGAGCCAGATTACGAAATCTAATTTCCTCCGGTAGACCTGCTTTATTATCCACAGTACTCTTGAAACTGGTTCTCTACCAAGTATATAATTGAATTATCCATAATTTTGAGGTGTAAAATATGATAGCAGGATTAAAAAAATTGTTTCGCGTTAAAACGTTAAAAAGTATGCTGGCAGATAGTGATAGTGGTGAGCATAGATTAAATAAAGTTTTGGGGCCAGTGGATTTAATTCTGCTAGGGATTGGCGTTATTGTGGGTGCAGGAATCTTTACAACCATTGGAACGGCAACTGCTGGTGATTTAGTGCGTCCGGGAGCTGGCCCAGCGATAATGTTGTCCTTTGCCCTAACAGGTGTGGTGTGTTGTTTTGCTGCTCTCTGCTATGCAGAGTTGGCAGCAATTGTGCCAATTTCAGGGAGTGCCTATTCCTACGCTTACGCTACCTTTGGTGAGTTTATAGCCTGGATAATCGGTTGGGATTTAATTTTGGAATACTGTGTTGGCAGTATTGCAGTTTCTATTGGTTGGGCGGCTTATTTTAATGTTTTTCTACAAGGGCTAGGGATAAATTTGCCAGTCTGGGCAATTATGGACTATCAAACTGCGATGCACGGTTTTGGTGTGGCAAGTGCGCAAATTGCTCAAGGTTCAACTTTCAGCCAGCTAACTCCAGCTTTGCAAATTGCTTTTCAAGCGGTACAAACTGCTCCGCATATTTTGGGTGTGGCGATTATTGGTAATTTGCCAGCGGTTTTAGTAGTCCTCTGCTTGACAGCTATTCTTATTCTTGGAATTAAAGAAAGTGCACGGTTTAATTTGGGTATTGTTGCCATAAAGCTACTTGTTTTGGCTTTTTTTGTAGGGGTAGGTGCTTTTTTTGTGAAAACACAAAACTGGATACCCTTTGCACCCAATGGCTTTGCAGGAATTAGAGCAGGTGCGGCCATTGTTTTCTTTGCGTTTATCGGGTTTGATGTCGTCTCAACTACTGCGGAAGAAACTCGTAATCCAGGAAAAAACATGCCGATTGGCATTATTGGTTCTTTGCTGATTTGCACCATATTATATATTATTGTGGCCGCGGTATTTACTGGGATTGTGCCGTTTACCGAATTGCAGAAAGGATTAGCGCATCAGAAAGCTCAGCCCTTGGCTTTAGCTATGCAATATATCCATTTAAACGCTTCTGCAGGAGTGGTCGCTGCAGGTTCAGTGATTGCTTTAACGGCGGTTATGTTGGCTCTAATTTTGGGCCAGTCAAGAATATTTTTCTCCATGTCCAGAGATGGGTTGCTGCCGAAGGTCTTTTCCAAAGTCCATGCTAAATATAAAACCCCACATATTACAACTATGGTTCTTGGCGTAATTATTGCTTGTTGTGCGGCTTTTACTAATATCGATGAGATGGTGGACTTAACAAATATTGGGACCTTATTTGCCTTTGTTTTAGTATGCTTGGGGGTAATGATACTTCGTTACAAAGAGCCAAATCATCCGCGAGCCTTTAAAGTACCTTTTGGCCCTATAGTTATTCCAGTCTTGGGTGCAGTGTCTAGTATGTTTTTGATGATAAGTTTGCCAAAGATTACTTGGATAAGATTCTTTGTTTGGCTAGCGATTGGCTTGGTCATATATGTCTTGTATAGTTTCAGAAATAGTAAGCTTAATCAATAGAAGTAAGACTTTTCTTGCCTTAATAGAAAAAATTATGTATTAAGTTTGATCTTTGTAATAAACTGTAGAATATGCAAATAGAGAGTAAGTGTCGAGAGTCTTTGAATGGCTTGTTACAAAAAGGTGTGACTTATGCGGATGTTCGTGTACATTTAGTAGATAAAAGACAATCTATTGGCACGATGTGCGGATCCCTCGATAGTCAATCGGTCAGTGAAGAACAAGGTGTTGGAGTGCGCGTCCTATTTCAGGGTGCGTGGGGTTTTGCGAGTTCGCATTCCAAAGAAGATGTTGACTGGGTAGCCAATAAAGCATTGGAGAATGCTAAGAGTGCCGCCAAGCTGAGCGCCTACCCCATATGTCTATTGCCCAAGCCAATTATTGTAGATAATTATCGAGATCCTTCGGAAATAGACCCATTCTCAGTGCCTTTGGCGGACAAAGTTTCTTTCTTTCTTGATTTAGATAAACAGATAAAGAGAGAGGGACTTGCTTATTGGGGTGCAAGCGGTTCGTTCTATAAGAAAGAAGTGCTGTACATGGACACTGAGGGTTCCTTTATCCGCAAGGAGCTGGTAGATGTAGATGGACATCTCTATGCTTTTGCTAATGATCGTGAAGGTAGATCACTTCGTAGATCCCATAATCTATTTTATGATGCTCAGGCTACAACGGGTTGGGAAACTTTTCTCAACCCTCAGCTTTTTTCTCGTTTCGCACCAATAATTTCGGAAGAGCTATTAACTTTAGCATCAGCACCACAATGTGAAAAAATGACCGCTGATTTGCTAATCCTAAATAACCAGATGGCCTTACAAACTCATGAGACAATTGGCCATCCTTTGGAATTAGATAGAATATTGGGCTATGAAATGAGTTACGCAGGAGGAAGTTTTATAGGCTTGGAGGATTTTAACTCTTTACAATATGGAGCAGATAAACTTACCGTGCAGGCTAATGGGGTAATTCGCAATTCTCCTGGTTCTTTTGGGTTTGATGATGATGGTGTGGCAGCCCAAAATGTGGTTTTAATCGAGCAAGGTGTGTTGCGGAATGCTTTAACCTCAAGGCAAATGGCCGCTGAGGCCAATAATCGCTTGGGGCGCACGCTGTTTGCCAAGTCCGGCGGGACTAGTAGGGCCTCAAGTTACAATAGAACACCGCTTGAGCGTATGACAAATATCAATATTATGTCTGGAAATGATGGTTCCCTCGAGGATATTATTAGTAAGATGGAGAAGGGGTTGATGTTGGATAACCCAGTTTCATGGTCTATTGGTTCAAATAGAGAAAACTTTCATTTTGCCTGTGAAATAGGTTGGTTAATTAAAGATGGACGCATTGAAAAAATGGTAAAAAATCCAGCCTATAGCGGAGACACTTTGCCTTTTTGGAGATCTCTTTCTAAGGTGGGGAGTCAAGAGACGTGGAAAATGGAGGTTGTCTACAATTGTGGTAAGGGACAACCCAATCAAATAATGCGTCTTGGACACGGTGTGCCCGTTTGTTTATTTACAGATGTGAGCATAGGATAAATGATGGAAATTATAGTTTGTTTAGAGCAGTTAAAAGAATATTTGTTATCCAAAAATGTGTCAGGAGAGATTCGCTACCAAGCAGAGCACTCCCATTTAGTAAGAGTGGCTAACAATAGTATTTCTCTCAATACAACTCAGCTTGGAGCGAAGTTTTATATTGAAATTCAAGTTGGAGAGAAGTTGTTTAAGACATCAGTAGTAGCTGTGAGTAGTGAATTAGATAGAGTTAAGTCTATAATTGATAGCGCTGTAGAGAATATTGGTATTATGCCTGATATTGAATTTCTAACAGGGCTTAATGGCTTAACGGAAAGTGAGCCAATAGTTTCGGAAAAGGCTTTGGAAATGGAAAGTATTTCGAGTAATGTTGGCGTCGATATATTTGCCACCACTGTACAAAAGTTTGCTGTTCGAAATGTATCCTTATCGGGTATTTTTTCTTGTGGTTCTTATGAATATGCTATTGTGAATACAAACTCTCGTCGTCCTCTATACTTTAAGGGAGCCGATTTCGGTGTAGAGTTAGTGTTAGCCTTGCAAGGCACAAACAAGGAGGTACGAGCCAGTCAAGTGGGTGAATATTTAAGTCAATTAAGTCTTGAAGAAATGTGGCAAGTGTTAGAAGTGCAATTGAAAATAAAAGAGACAACCACCTTCGCGCAGTTTACCCCTAGGCCAGTGGATGTCGTTTTTGGAAAAGATGCGTTAGCCGCTATTGTTTCTTTGTTTCTAAGATTGGGTTTGTCTGGGGAGATGTTCGAGTATGAAATGGGTATGCTGCAAAAGTCCAAGCATAAAATGGGTGATAAGTTATGGGGCGAGAATGTTTCAATTATTGATGATCCTAGCAATGAATCTGTTTTATTTAAGAGGCCATTTGGGTTAAATGGGTTGGCAAGGAAAGCAACGGCTTTAGTTAATCGGGGCGTTTTAAATGGACTCATTTATAGCGACAAGTTAGATTGTGATCGCTTTGGCAAGCAGCGTAATAATGATATAGAGGCTTTGAATCCTGTATTATTGCCGGGCGATGGGCCGGCAAATTTTGAGGATATGATAGCATCCTGTTCGTCGCCAACATTGTATATCTCTTTTTTACATTATATGAATTGTCCTAATCGCTCAACGGGTGAATTTACAGCTACGAGCAGGTTTGGAACATTTCTAATTCAAGATGGAAAAGTGGTGAATCATGTGCAAAAAGTTCGGGTGTTAGATTCCTTGTATCACCTCTTTAATAACGTTGAGTGGTTGAGCACGCAATTAGTGGCGGCTGATACATCCGACACATATGGGGCACGCTTGGCTGGCGCTATTACACTTCCGCAGTTTATCAAAGTTAGAAATGTTCCAATTGTAGAAAATTAAAAATATTCTGGGGTTTATTTCTTATTTCGGATCTTTATTCGCACTGTAAAATATATTGTTTTGCTGAGTGGCTAAAGATTTTTTAAAGGCGTCCATTACGTTATCCGCTATCGGTTTTGTGACGAGAATTATATCATCTACGTCTTTGATGCCAGAGGCAAGGTCATTTTTTATATTATTAATATACTCAATAAATTCATCTTTATGCGCTTGGAAATTTTCGCCAAAGTCTTTTATTTGTTTTAGAGAGACAGACCCTTCCATTTCTTTAGAATCTAGGTTGTCAAAGTATTGAAGTACCTTGGCCATAGTATAGCTGTCTAAGTTTTGAAAGGCTTTTTTAAGCTCCTTAGCAATTTTAATTTGTTCGGGATTGCTAGGGTAATTGTTGTTTTCTAAATCGCTAATATTTATTCTTTTTTCAGCGCTAAATAGGGGAGAGTAAGCTAGTTTGCTTAATTTATCGTCGACTAAGTTTGTAACTTTAGCGCTAACTTCCTCGTAAGGTTTATTAAAGAAATTAATCACAGAATCTAGACTATTATTGGTTTTTTCTATTTCACCCGAAAGATAGTCGATAAATGACTTGCTGGTATTTGGGTCTATTTTGAAGGCACTCGTAAATTTACTTAATTCATCAAGAGAAATGTACCCATCAGGGTTAATGGAGTCTAATTTGTCTAGATAAGTTAAAATTTTTGTAATAACGTAGAGATTGTCGGTATTAAAACTTTTTTTAATGGAGAGAACTGCTCCGTTTAGTTCTTCGGGGAATGGTCCATTATTATTTTCTATTCTGTTAAGGTCGCGAATGTCAATTTTGCCATCGTCTGACTTATCTGCTTTTCGCATGCTGCTCAATAAGGTTTGACTAATTGGTCCTGCATAACTATTAATACTTGAACTCATTCTAGCTGCCTCCAAATAATACAGTTTTTCTCTGAATATATATATAAATATAAGTTCCCCTCATATTTATTATTTAAACATTAATTCTGTATGGTATTTTCCGAGAGACTGATAGTAGCGCGGCTTTAGGTGCTTTTCGTTTTTAATCACAACTGATTTTGTTGGGAAACTTTTAACAAATAGAGCATTATTCCAGCGGCAACTGAGACATTTAAGGATTCCATTTGGCTGGACATCTTTATTGTTAAAAATTCGTCTGAAAGCTTCTGGACGGTTTCGTCGACTCCATGCGCTTCACTCCCAAGTACTAAGCAGAAATTATTTTTTGTGCTGTATCCTTGAATATCAAGAGCATTTTCAAGTCTGGTGGTTATTATTGTTATCTTTCCTTTTATGGATTTAAGGAAACTCAAATTGTTATCGTGGCTAAGATTTAGTTTAAAGATGGCGTCTTTGGCTGCATTGATTGTTTTCGGGTTGTAGAGGTCTACGCAATTTTCATCGACCATAATATTGTGGTAACCAAAAGCGAGAGCGGTTCTGAGTATGCTGCCTAAATTCCCAGGGTCGTTTATGGCATTTAGGTAAATGATTGGTTTGGTAATATTGAGCTCATGTGGTGATTTTTTGTAGACGGCGCAAATGCCAGATGGTTCCTCTAGAGAGGAAAAGCTTCTGTTAGTTTTTTCGTCTATCATAAAGTAGTTAGGATTTTTTTCAATTATAGACAAAGTTTCTTTTTCTTGGCGATCAAGTAAATTCGAGCTAATAAACAAGGATTCGGGAAACTGATTAGCTTGTAGGGCAGCGTAAATAATTTTTAGGTTTTCTACGCAGAAACAGCCTAACTCATTGCGATATTTTTTTTGCTGTAATTGGCGTAAATATTTAATTTTTTCGTTATCTTTGCTAGTGATTGTTTTTTTCATGAGAGTTAGTCCATATTCTAGCTATTTTTTCAGCACTAAGCAAGAGTTGCGGTGAGCGGTTCATGCCTCGCGTATTAAACAAAATAAGCAATTTTAATTTTGCAATATTCTTGGTATTATTAGGTAGTCTGTCATTTTTAATAAGGAGTAAATAATTTCTATGAATTCAATGACTATAACTGAGAAAATATTAGCGGCTCATGCGGGAAAAGAATCTGTATCTCCAGGAGAAAATTTGTGGGTCGATGTTGATTATTTAATGACCCATGATGTTTTTGGGCCAGATGTTGTCCGTATATTCCAGGCAGAGTTTGGACAGGATGCAAAAATTTGGAATAAAAAGCGTTTTGCCCTTATTCCAGATCATTATATTTTTACAAAGGATATATTGGCGAATAAGAATATTGAATTTCTAAATGATTTTGCGGCTAAGAACGAGTTGCCATATTATTATCAACCATTTACAGATCGCTATAGTGGGGTTTGTCATTCAACTCTTGCGCAAGAAGGGTTTGACGTGCCTGGTGGCTTGTTAATAGGAACAGACTCTCATACGTGCACTAGTGGAGCTTTTGGAATGTTCTCAACAGGTGTGGGAACAACTGATGGGGCTTTTGTTCTTGGCACGGGAAAGATTTGGCTCAATGTTCCAGAAAGTATAAAAGTCGTTTTTGAGGGAGAGATGCCTAAATATTTATCGGCTAAAGATCTAATTTTACATCTAATTGGTGATATTGGTGTAAATGGAGCTTCTTACAAAGCCATTGAGTTTACTGGTGGAGCAATTGAAAATATGAATATGGAGGGTCGTATGACTCTTTGTAACATGGTTATTGAGGCTGGGGCAAAAAATGGAATTATTGCAGCGGATAAAGTGGCTTTAGACTACATTGGCGATAGGGCCAAGGGGCCAATAAAAATAGTAAATTCTGATACTGGCGCTAAGTATTGTTTAGTCAAGCGATACAATGTGCAGAATATTGAACCGACGGTAGCAAGACCCCACAGCCCAGATAATAAGGCAACGGCCAGAAGTGAGGCTAATACAAAAATCGATAGAGCCTATATTGGCTCATGTACGGGTGGAAGTATTGCCGATTTTACCGCTGCCGCAGAAATTGTTTTTGGGAAGAAAGTAGCGGTGGACACCTTTATTGTCCCAGCTACAGAAAAAGTGAATAAGCAGATTAAGCAAGTAACTTTCAAGGAAAAAACGTTGTATGACATTTTTGTAGAGGCTGGTTGTCAAATTGGATTACCTTCCTGTGCCGCTTGTTTAGGCGGGCCAGAAGATACTTTCGCTAGAGCCAAGGATGGACAAATTGTGATTTCTACTACTAATCGTAACTTTCCTGGAAGAATGGGTTCGCCAAAGTCATTTGTTTATTTGGCCAGTCCATTTACGACCATGGCTAGTGCTTTGACTGGGAAGATAACCGACCCAAGAGACTTATAAAAAGGAGAATTATTTTATGGGTATGACTTTAGTAGAAAAGATACTTGCCAGACATTCTGGTGAGAAAAAAGTTGAACCAGGCCAGTTTTTAACTATCGATGTTGATTATTGTATGGCTAATGATGCAACCATGCGTCTCAATATCGATGTAGTGGAGAATACTTTGAAAGCAACTAAACTTTGGGATCCATCTAAAATAGTGTTAGTGATGGATCATCAAGTGCCTTCAGACTCGGTGCTCACTGCGCAGGTGCATGAGATGTCCAAAAAATTTGCAGATAAGTATGGCATTGCAGCCTACTACAATGGTGAGGGAATTTGCCATCAGTTAATGGTAGAAAAGTATTTATTGCCTGGCCAAATTATGGTGGCTGCTGATTCTCATTCTCCTTCCATGGGGGCGCTTGGAGCCGTTGGTTTGGGTATGGGGTCAACGGACGTGGGGGCTACTATGGTAGCGGGAAAGACATGGGTAAAAGTTCCACAGTCTGTGTTGGTTGTTTTAAAAGGCCAGCTGCCTCAAGCTGTATATGCCAAAGATATTATTCTAGCCATGATTGGGAAAACTACGGCTGGTGGATTAATTTATAAGGCAGTTGAGTTTCAAGGAGACGCAGTAAGTAAATTTTCTGTTTCAGAACGTTTTACTTTATGTAACATGGCCACCGAGGCTGGTGTTAAGACAGCTATTGTTGCGCCAGATGAAAAGGTGGTGGACTATCTCCAAAAAGAGCGTGGCGTAAGTGTCCCTCTTGAGTCTTGGATGTTGTCAGATAGTGATGCGAAATTTGAACAAACTATCGAAATAGATCTATCAAAATTAACGCCACAAGTAGCTTGTCCGCATTCAGTTGATAATGTTTGTGACGTTAGTAAAATTGCTGGTTTAAAAATAGACCAGGCTTTTATTGGTGCTTGTACCAATGCACGAATTGATGACCTGAGAATTGTTGCGCAAGTTCTGAAAGGAAATAAGGTTAATCCAAATGTAAAAATGGACATTACTCCTGCTTCCAGAACTATATATTTGCAAGCAATTCAAGAAGGTTTGATCGAAATATTCTTAGAGGCTGGAGCGAGAATTAATCATCCAGGCTGTAGTACATGTTGGGGGGCATGCCAAGGTGTATTAGGGCCTGGGCAAGTTTTAATTAGTACACAAAACCGTAACTTTAGAGGTAGGGCTGGTAGTAAGGATTCTTCAGTGTATTTGGCAAGTCCAAGAACAGTAGCCTACTCTGCTATCAAAGGTTTTGTAACTGATCCTAGGGAGGGAATATAAATGAGCGGTCAACGTTGTTGGATTTTCGGTGATAATATTGATACGGATCAAATAATGCCATCGCAATATTTAGTATTACCAATGGATGAAATGCTTAAACATACCTTGGAAACACAGTCTGAAAGCTTTGCTAAACAAATGGAGGCTGGTGACTTTATAGTAGGTGGTGAGAACTTTGGTTGTGGTTCGTCTCGTGAACAAGCTCCCTTAGCTCTTAAGAAACTGGGCGTTAGGGCGATAATTGCAAAGTCCTTCGCTCGAATCTTCTTTAGAAATGCTATAAACATTGGCCTGCTTTTAATTGAGATCCCCAGTGTAGAAGAGTTTTCAGAGGGGGACTTACTAGAAGTAAACGTTAAAGAGGGGTTGTTAAAAGATGCGACAACCAGTAAAAATTACAATTTTTTTCCACCGACTGGCTTAGTGAAAGATATTTTTGAATCGGGTGGCTTAATACAATATTTAGATAACAAAAAATAAATTTATAAGGGAAGGAAACAATCTTATGTTAGATATTTTTAAAGGGAAAGTTTTTGTAGTAGGCGATAATACTGATACTGACCAAATTATTCCTGCCAAACATCTGGTTTACTCTATGAAGCACCCAGAAGAAAGGTTGAACTATGGTAAGTACGCCCTATCTGGATTGATGGAGGAAGAGCATAAGGTACCATTTATTAGTTCGGGATATGAGTCGGAGTATTCCATAATTATTGCAGGAGAAAACTTTGGTTGTGGTTCTTCGCGCGAGCAGGCTCCTGCTTCATTAATGATTGCTGGGGTAAAAGTGGTATTGGCGAAATCTTTTGCTAGAATTTTTTACAGAAACGTTATCGATGTTGCGTATTTTATTCCTCTACAGCTTAAAGAAGGCAATAATGAGGTTTTTAAGACCGGAGACACAGTAGTTGTTGATATTAAGCAAGGAACCGTCACAAAAGAGGAAAAACATCTTAGTTTCTATCAGCTTGGCGAAGCTAAGGATATTCTTGAAGCTGGAGGTATATTTGCTTTCGCTCGTGAGAACAACTGGATTAAGTAATACCAAGTTGCATTTGAAAGCATAATTTTATTGTCTCGGTTAATTTTTTTGAGCTATATTTATTAATTCAAACTTATTATGTAGACCTCTGTACTCTTTTGATTTATTGATTAGAATATGAAGTATGAACTTTAAGCGACTACCAAATTTATTCAGAAACAAGCAACGGATGATCGTCGCTTTTTTTATTAATGTGTTTCTAATTTTTGGTTCAGATAAGTTAATGAATATTTATTTCTCGAATGTTCCCTGCTTGGCGGCCGCTGATTTTGGAAATAATAACTGGATTGCTATACCTGCTTTTGTGTTGGGGACTTTATTAATTGTTATCTCCATTGCATCCCAGAGTTTGATTAAATTAATCGATTTATTTATGGAAGACTGGGTAAGTCTTCTGTTTGTTTGGTTTATTATTTTAGCTGCTACGCATTACATCTTAATTTACGGGCATAGTTCTGCTAGCATGTTTTTAAATATAGATGTGTTTTTAGTGGTGTCCATAATTTTAACTTTCCCCTATGTTTTTTATATTTTACGCTTAACAAAGCCAGATGTGATTATTTCTAACATTGAAACAAATTTGCAAAAAAATATTGATAAACTTGTGCGAATAAAGTCAAAAAACAAAGTAATGACCACCTCAGACATCACAGAATTCCAGTTATTGTTGTTTAGTTCCTTAAATCAACTGGATGATTTAATTAATAACTTTCATTTTAAAGAGACGAAGGCTTTAATTTTAAGTAAGTTTCGAAAGATACTTGAGTATTATTTGCTTAGGAAAGCTTTATTGCCGAGAGATATTTTTTCAGTTACTGAAGCGATGAAAACGGATATTTCTTTTCGCACAATGTTTGAGTTTCTTAAAGATGAGCAGGAATACGTTTATTTCTTTGAGAAAAAGTGTTTACGAATAATGAACAATGTCTACACGACTATGCTAGAAAATAATCAGTTTGATATGGCTTCTTTAACTATGTCTGAAATCGTATTAATTACCAGTCACTTTTCTGAAAAAAACATCGATATTGACGATAATATACTAGATTTGATTTTGGTTCACTTTAATACGTTTTTTCGCTATGCCTTTAAGCATGCCATAAAGCAAAACGAGCAACGAAATCTCTATAACCTAGTTTATCATTACAGACTACTTGTTGAAAATTTTGTCAAAAGCAAAAATCAAGAGCTCCTGCTGAAGTCTTTTTTTTATTTTCAATATTATGGAAATGAGTGCTACAAGCAGGCTAAACAAGCAAACCTGTTTTTTATAGTAGATACAATAGCTTTTGAAATGAAGCAAATTCTGGTCGCAGTATTTGAACATTCAGTAGACAGAGACGCGCAGAAGAAAATGTTGGTATATTTTCTAAAAGTAGATAACCCTCCTGAATTTCTGAGTGATAGTAAGGATAAGGAAGAAGTTATAGCAAGTAAGGTACGTTTAATTCAAATATCTCTGGGGCTTTTTTATTTGCAGCAAGGAGAACAGGAATTTGTCGACATGATTATTGAAGATATATTAGAGGATGTGAAATTCTTAGGTGTGGAGCCATTTAGAAAGTTAATTGAGAGAATGTTTAGCATGTTGGAAACATCTGGCTCAAGTTTCTGGGAAGATACAGACAGAGGCAACATTAATATATATTTTACCGCTCATAAAGAGATGTTGGAAATATTTAAAGCAGACCTTTTCTCTAGAATTTCTTAGAATAAGCTTATTTCGTCCAAGTAGAAACTTTGTGATTCCCCGACTATCTCCGAAAGCGTGCGAAACTGAATAGAAGTTACTTGGTTTAGCGCGGAGCTAAGACTAACAATTTGTCCACCGGTAAATTCCTGTTGTTTAAAATCTTTGAAATACAAAGTGTATTTGCACCATTTATTAGCAAGGGGATGTATGGGTTTTAGGTGGTAATCAGAATTGGTAACTACGGGAGATACTAAGAATACTGCTAAGGGTGTATCGGTATCTGCTTTTATCCAGAAGGTAATGCCGCTGTAACCCGAGAGGTTGCGGGCGGTCGCATCTCTATTTAAGTCTAACGCGGTAATAGACTGTGGGGTTAACCCAGCATTTGTTTTGCTGCCGAGAGTGTAGGTGGTTCTTAACGAAGGACTATTGTTGAAGGAATTGCCGATGAGTTGAATATTGGTTGTAGTAGGCGTTACTGTATTGGTAGTGTAAAGAGGCACAGGGCTCCAGTAGGTATTTAAGTCGGACATAAGCGGTGCATCTGCAAAGTCGAAATTATCGATAAATAGTTCGTTTATTTTTGTAAGTTTAAAATATAGCTTAGCAGAATATCTGGCAGCTCGCAGTTGCGATACGTTGAAGCCTAGGAATATATTATTAGTGGACTGTAACTGAAGTGTATTGCCACTGAGTGCTATAGAGCTTAAGGGGTCTTGTCTGTCATTTACTGTAACCGAGGCTGGGTCGCTTAAGTTGGAAGGTGTTGTAGGGTTAGTAGTAACAAGCATGCTAATGGGCACTAGATGTTGGATATTGCCATTGCCATCTTCGAAAATAAATCCTGCTTGACCCGTGGCGGAAGAGTCTCTGTCGGTAAAGGTTTTAATGTTCCAAGGACCAGCGGTGGTGCTAAAAATGAGAGGATTATTAACGTTGATGATATTTATTGGGTTACTAAGGTTAATGTTGGTTATTTCTACGTTAGTAGAGTTAACTCCCAATGAGTTTGTGGCGTAAGGGTAAAATGTATAGCTACCTGCAAAAGTAGTCAACCCTGTTAGATTGTTTTTGTAGTCGCCAGCACTCCATTGTAGAGTTAGTTGGCCTTGGGTAAAATTATTGCTGATGAGTAGGTTTAAGGTAATTAGTAAGTTGTTATTGGTAATGGCGTACTCAACGGATGACTCTTTTAGCGAAAGTGTGCTGTCGGCAATAACTGAAATGGATGGGTAATTTTCTTTGTTTAATTGTAACGAGATACTGCCTCCAGAATGGGTTATTAATAGGTTAACGGTAGAGATAAAGGCTCCGCCTGCAGGACTGGAAAGGGTGAAGGGGATTACGTTAACGGATTTATTAAATATAGCTGCGGGGATGTTGGAGGCTTGTAATGAGGGTGGAGTCCCAGGGTTGGTTAAATCAGCGAACACATTGGGGAAGGCTCCCGAAAGTAAGAAGCAGGAAAACATGGCTAAACTTTGATTAAAATAGTTAAATCGACCAGGAGGATAATAATTACCGCTAAAGAAGGAATATGGACCACTGTATACATACATTAAATATTGGCTATCTATCGCCGACTTTGCAGTGTTGTGATAGTTAGTATCGGTAGAACCCATGGCACCAGCAACAAACATTGAGGTAAGGCTCGTATCATCATATGTGCCTACAGTTGCTCCCGCTAAATTTAAGATATGAATTTGAGGTAAAGCAATGGAATTGTTTACAATGAGATTTCTTGTTTTTTCGAGGAAGGTAGTAGCTCTGGAGTCTTTAAACCATACGGCATCAATTCCAAGTCTTAAAAATACCCTAATGGCGTCCTTGCCGACAACAAAAGCGCGATTAGAAACAGGTTGACCATTAGAATCTAGTATTTGTTGGCCATAAGAATCACACCAATCTGGGGCAAGCCCGTTAAGATAGCCAGGGGATAACGCAAGGGTTTTGTAGCCTTGATCAATAATTGGTTTCCAATCGTGAAATTTATTTTCAAATTTTGAAAAAATTTTATACCAAGCAGGTGAGAAATACGATAGGTTGGTAAGAGTGCGGCCCCCTTCGTAGAAATCGCCTAATCTTATATATCTGGCATACTCAAAGTCTCTAGTGTAAATGGCATCTACAAGATCTTGTGCTTTATTATAATAATTTGTGTTTGTAGTCCAAACACCTCTCTTTTGTAAGGCATCGGCAAAAATTAAGGCTAGAGCGATATCCTCGTCGGCGTCCATAGCTGAGCCACCATCCCCATTTGCTGTAATAACTCTTCCATCTGTTTGAATTCTCCAAGAGAAAAGACCAGTAGATGCCTTGTAAATAGTTCGATAAGTAGCATTCATAATTAGGTCGAAGGTGGCTTGGTCGTTCATCAATACCGCCAAAAGCATCCCATAGCCTGAAGCTTCAGAAACACTGTAATCAGAGGCTTCTATAGCTGTTTGGCTTGTGCCAGAAAAAGGGTCAAAAACAAGGCCATAAGCATTTGCATTTGCTATGGGCTGATAGGCGTATATATACCTGCTTTTGTAGCCTAGCCAAACATTTTTTAAGGCACTTAAGTAATCGGTTCCATTTACCAAAGCAGGATAAGTGGCGCCAGCGTTGACATTTGTGTATGGCGGAAAGACAGTTAAGGGTGTGTTGAAGGTTATTGTGCTGGGACTAGTGTCAAAAGCAATGCCCTGAATTTGTAGGTTTGAATTGGTTCCAAACTCAACAGGTTGAAATTGTATTTCGTTAACAACTGTTCTGTCAAAGTTTCCCGTAATACATTGTAAGTTAATTTCTACTGTTTGAAAATTTGTGCCAGAGATATCTGTAAGACAGTACAAAGAAGACTCTTGTCCAAGAGTATTCTTAAATTTTACCATAACAGTAGGACTGTTGCTTTTTAACGTAAAGGTAAACTTATTATAACTATTCATATTTATTGCAAAGATATTGAATATTTTAATGCCAATCCCAGCATCCCCACCGCTATCAAAAGTATAAGTTAAACTTGCGCCGTCTGGTGAATAGGTAGAGTATATTTTGGGACTGGCAATCTTAGTTGCGTACTCGGCCCATCCGTATGAATACTCGACTAAGGAAGGTGTGAAGGGATTTATACTAGTAACTGTGGAAAAGATTAGGCTTGAGCTTATCGTTATTAATAGTATGGTAAATATTGTTATTTTTTTTATATTCATAAGCTTCCTTACAATATTATATCGTACCTTGGGCGGTATTATCTCATAAATATTTATAGACAGCCATAGGGTTAATATTAGGCAGTGTCTATTTTATTGATGAATACCAAGCAAATTAAGCTAGTTAAGGCTCCAATAATAATGGTCAGGTGCAGGCCCGTGAACGTGATACCTGCTAAATGGTGCGTGCCTTCGATGTAGGTGTATATCCAAGCCCCAGAGATGGAGCCAAAAGCTAGTCCTAGGTTCATAACACTGGCGAGTACGGAAAAGTTAGTGGCTTCAACACCCTTGGGGGTGACAAGTGCTGCAAGTTTGAGTAAGGGAAGAAAAGAAATAATAAACATAGTTTCCAAAAAGAATGAAAGAGTGGCATCCAAGTTTAAGATACCAGGTTGAGCCATGAGTACTTGCCAAGCGGCTTGATGATAGCCAAAAAAATAGACAGGATAGAGCATGATGGCTGCAAAATATTTTATAAGGAAGAAATTACCAAGTGTGTTGGCCAGTGTGGGTGTGGCAATGGTTAATTGTGAAAAAGATAATAGCACCCCAATGGTTACTGTCCAAAAAAGCAGCTTTTTAAGGGGAATTTTGTCGAGATACTTGTTGTAGATATAACTACCAATTATCCAGCTAAGCGAAGATAGTGTGGCTATAAAGCCAAGTTTTTCTTGGGAGAGTTTAAGGGTGTTAATAAAGTAGTCACTCCAAGGTGCACCAAAACTGGGAGTGAATCTCCATAGAAACAAAAACAGTGAAGCATATAATAAGGCAAGTGTGGCCATTTTCATTTTGATTAGATGTAAGAAATAGGAAAAAATCCAAGTGCTCCAAATAAGGATTATGGCTAATGCGGAGATGCTTTCATTTTTTAGTCCCGGTATCCACTGTTTGGAGGTTAGTGCCCATAAAACGATAAGGGTGCTTAAAAGAAAGGCAAATACAGCCGTGAGGATGTGCTTGCTAGGGAAACTATGTTTTTGGGGAAGGGCTACCGTTTCCTTAAACAGTAAGGTGAAAACAAAGACTATAAAGGGCAAAAGAGCAGTGCAGAGTAGAATGTAGCGAATATCCAGAAGGTTTATGCTGCCTATAAGGGTGTTGGAAAAGGCGGGGGAAAAGTGTGCCACAAGCCAGTGGGTGAGAAACGTGTCTTGTAGTAATTTTGAAAAAACGGCTCGTTCTAAGAGAAACCCTGAGAAAAGGGAGGCAATAAAAATTCCGACAGCTTTGGCTCTCCAGCATAGAGATTGGTACTCGCCAACATTTTCATGGGTGGATGTTTCTATAACTAGCCCATCAATAATAACGTCTGAAAACCCTAATCCGATACTAATAAGAATAGACGCTAAGGCTATAACAATAAAATTGGTGCCTGTTAAGGCAAGAAATATGTAGCCAAAAGAAGTCATCAGAGAGGCTATAATTAGATAAGACTTCCGACGAAATCCGAAAAGGGGGAGTAAATCAGTAAGAAATCCGTAAATAGGTTTAATGCACCAGGTTAAGGTGGTTAAGGCTCCGAGAAAACCCAGTTGTAACCAAGTAAAATGAAACGCATTACGGGTTAGAATAAATTCAGCCAGCCCTGTAATGCCTATTATGCCTTGTACAAAGTAGACGCTGGAAATGAGAAGGCGGTTAAAATTTAATTTGTTAAGCATTTACGTATATTGTACTTACTTTTCCAATTATATAAATATATTTTTTTAAAAAATCATGCTGGATAAGAAGTACTATTAATAACTTTATTCTTGAATCAACATCTAATATGCTTATAATAGTAGTATCGAGTAAGACCAAAATGGTTAGCAAGTGTGTATGTGAGCCATTTTCTGGTCTTTACTTGTCCTTGCCACCAATTTGTTGGTAAAAAGAACTATAATGTATTTTGGTTGTGATTATTAAGGAGGAAAAGATGAAAGTAATAAAGAAGGTTTTTCTGGCGATAATTGTTTTAGCAATTTTACTCGCAGCTTTTTTTGCTCATTTAGGCCTGTTTAGTAAGGTTAAGGTAGTTGAACAAGAAATGGGGCCATATACGTTGGTTTATGAACAATTTGTTGGTGACTACAAAAAAACGGGTCCAATCTTTATGAAAGTATATAAGTCTTTGCTGGCAGAAGGAATAACCACCAATATTGGACTAGGTATTTACTATGATGATCCCAGCAAGGTTCCTGTGGCAAAACTAAAAAGTGATATCGGAAGTATTCTAGAGCCTGAGGATGTTAAGAAGGCAAAGGCATTGAAGAAAAAGAACTTCAGCGTACAAACAATCCATAAGAAGAAAAGTTTAGTAGTAGAGTTCCCTGTAAAGAGCAATTTGTCCTACATGATTGCGCCAATGAAGACCTATCCTGCTTTAATGAAATATGCCAAGGAAAAAGGCTATAGCTCTTCTATGACTTATGAAATGTATTACATGAAGGATAAAAAAATATTAACGGTTATGGAGCTTGCTAAGTAGCGATTAGCTGTTTTTTGAGATTTCCCAGCATTGGTGTATCTTTTTGTTTTTGAAGTCTTCGGGAATACTAAAGTTAGTAATATTCTTTACTTTAGTGTTCTCTAGGAGAAGCGTTTCATCTAAAATAAAGCCACGAGAGTTGGTGCTAAAGTAAATTGTGCCGTTGACTGCAAGTAATTTAAGACAGTCACTTAACAATTTAGCATAATCTCTGTCAATGACAAAGGAAGTGTCAGCCATTTTCTTGGAAGTGCTAAAGGTGGGCGGGTCACAAATAATGATGTCAAATTTTAGCCCTCTGTTTTTAGCGTCTTTTATGTAGGCGAGGCAATCGGCAACAATAATGCTGTTTTTTGGGCTTTCTTCAAAATGGTTAAGAGAGAAATTGCGTGCCGTCCAGTTGCAGTAAGTGTTGCTAATGTCCACAGTCACGGTTTGAGAGGCTCCACCATCGATGGCATAACAAGTGAAAGAACCGGTGTAGGCAAAAAGATTTAGTACGCTTTTCCCCTTAGCCTTTTGGCGAACAAGATTTCTAGTGTTGCGGTGGTCTAAAAAGATGCCAGTGTCTAGATAGTCGCTTAAGTTTACCTCAAATTTTAGCCCTTGTTCTTGTACAGTAAATGCTTGGTTTTCGCAGGAAGTTTTTACATATTGTTTTTCGCCTTTTTGCAATAATCTTCTTTTGAGAAATATTTCACTTTTATTAACATTTAGGCCGGTTTCAATTTCTTCCAAGCATTGAGAAATATAGTTCTCTTCTTTTTCAGGTGTGTCATCTAATGTCCGGTGATATACCCAGATCACAACATTTCCGCAGTACCAGTCAATAATTAAGGGATATTCAGGAATATCTTTGTCATAAACTCTGAAACACGTAATGTTTGTATTTTTTGCCCATTTTTTTAGGTGATTAAAGCGTTTCTTTAGTCTATTAGTTAAGGCGGGAGTATTTGTATTCACTAAAGAGGGAATAGGTTATTCGAGAACATAGGCCTTTAAAGGCGGGAAACCGTTAAAAGCTACGCTGCTGTAGGTTTTTGTGTAAGCGCCAGTGGTGAAGATAAATACGGGGTCTCCAGCGCTTATTGTAGAGGGCATAGTGTATTTGTATTTCTCATAGAGTACGTCCATGCTGTCACAAGTGGGACCAGCTAGAATTACTTCTTCCTCGTAACCATGTTTATCTATGAATATTGGGTATTTTATGGCTTCATTTAGGGTTTCAACGAGACCTCCAAATGTTCCAACGTCAAGAAACACCCAGCGATTTGGTGTATTTTTAGACTTTTTGGAGACTCTAATTACTTCGCTTACAATGACCCCTGAGTCTGCAGCGATTGATCTTCCGGGCTCAATGTAGAGGATTGGGACAGCATCTTTAAAGTCTTCGCTAAGAAAGCGTTGAATTTCGTTGATGTAGTCAATGATAGGATTGGTAGGCTCTAAATAGTTGGCTGGGAAGCCACCCCCTAAATTTATCATTTTAAGGTGTATACCAATTTCTTTGGCGGAGTCAAATAAATATCTGCATCTGGCAATCGCTTCATCCCACTGACCGATGTCGCGCTGTTGTGAACCTACATGGAAAGAGATTCCAAAGGGAATTAAGCCAAGATCGCGGGCTTTAATGATTAAAGAGTAGGTCATGTCTGGGTGTGAGCCGAACTTTTTGGAAAGTGGCCAATCAGAGCCAGTACATTCGGTAAGAAGCCTAAAGAAAACCTTGGCCCCCGGTGCGCCTGCTGAAATATTTAACAAATCTTCGATAGAGTCAGTAACAAAAAGCGTAACGCCTTTATTATGAAAATATTCTATATCGGTTCTTTTCTTAATGGTATTTCCATAGCTTATCCGATCAGGATTAACGCCTAGGGAGAGTAATAAGTCTAACTCGTAACGTGAGGCAATGTCAAAATGTGAGCCAAGATCATTAAGTAAAGAAATAACTTCAGGCATAGGGTTTGCTTTAACGGCGTAATAAACAGTGGCAGTGGGGAGGTCCTTGGTTAGCTCTAAATATTTCTCTTTAATAACGTCTAAATCAATAATGAGAAATGGAGTTTCTTTGCCCTTGGCAAACTCCTTTAGCTTGTTAAATTTTTCAGGAGTTATAAACCGCTGAATAGGGAATTCGTAAAACTCATTTGACATTTCATGAAATATTTTATAACAGTATTTTGTATTTGTGTATTGGTTTTATTATAAAATAACGCCAAGAATATATTGTGTTTTTGTATTGTATTTATTTAGAGTATAAAATACAATTTGCTGAGATATTAAAAACATAATCAGAAAGGCTGAGGCACAATAATGAAGGGATTTATTTGTATTTTTCTTGTGGTGATTATTTTTAGTTTTGGGTTTGCTCAAGTTAGTGTCGATAAAACTCGTATTTCTATACTTTGTTATCATCATTTAGATTTAAATCCAAAATATAAGACACCGTACACAGTAGATAGTGGCAAGTTTATTGAGCAAATTGAAGCACTTCAGGCTGAAGGGTTTACCTTTATTTCCTTAAAAGATGTGGAAGATTTCTACTATAAACACAAGGTTATTCCAGAAAAATCGGCAGTTATTACCTTCGATGATGGAAATCATAATACTTATACGATAGCCTATCCTCTGCTTAAAAAGCGTCATATACCCTTTGCAGTGTTTGTTTATCCTAGTGCTATTGGTGTAGGTCACGATCGGGGGTTTGCAAACTGGGCAGACGTAAAAGAAATGGCGGATAATGGCGTGATTATAGGTTGCCACGCTTTTGACCATCCTTTTTTGACCAGACCAGGCAAGAGTGTGGCCACAAAAGAGCAATATGATAAATGGCTGAAAAATGAGCTAGCTAATTCAAAGGCAATCATAGAGTCCAAAATTTCAAAGAATGTTGACTACTTTGCGGTTCCCTTTGGAGCCTTTGATGCTTACGTAGATAAAGCCCTGAAAATCTATGGATATAAGTTGGCATTAAATGTGGATGGTGGGAATAATGGTATTTATTCCGAGCCTCTGAACTTAAACCGGTCTTTTGTAATGAAGGATGATTCCGTAAAGGCTGTTGTTTCAAAGACAAATAGCTCTCCTATATACTTTGACAGCACTTTCCCTAATAATTTAGAGAGAATTAATAACCAAGAGTTTACTATCTCTTTTAGGATAAAAAATTTAGACGAGCTTAAACTAGCTTCTATTACACTTTTGTTTGCTGGTAATAGAAAGGAAAACTTAGTTTTTGATAAGAATGCAAATACTTTTAGTGCTAAAGTAAAGGTGTTTAAAGAATCTTATTATGGAGTGTCTGTTGCGGCAGAGGGTAACAATGGTAAGCCATATAGAGGGAATTGGATTTTTCAATACAATTGTGTTGTCCCCAGTTTTCTGAAATAATAATTGCAAATATGTTAAATAGCATAATTCTATATTACATACAGATAAATGGCGAGGTACTGAAAGAGGGCGCCTGCTAAAACAAAGGCGTGCCAAAGCTCGTGAAATCCAAACCGTTTGGAGAAGTTAGGTTTTTTTATTGTGTATATAATGCCTCCAAGCGTGTAGATGATTCCTCCTGTCAGGAGCAGGTACAGGCCCTTGATGGGAAGATTTTCCAGTAACGGTGCTAGTCCAATAATTATCATCCAGCCCATCAGTGCGTATATGGTGGTGGTGAGCCAGCGAGGGGCTTTAATATATATTGATTGAACTATTATTCCGGCCAAGGCTAACCCCCATTCTACTCCTAATAAAGACCAGCCCCAAGCGCCATGTAAGGTAATAAGGCAAAATGGAGTGTAGGTTCCCGCTATAAGCGCATATATGGCAAGGTGGTCGAATTTGCGAAAAATTTGTAGTTTATTGCCCTCTTTGTTAAAGAGGAAATGATACAGCGTGCTGCTAGCAAACAGTAGTAATAAGGTTGTGGCGTAAATACAACTAGAAACAACCTTCCAAGGATTGCTGGGCTCCTTGAGTATGAGTAATACTAACCCGATGATGGAAAGTATGGCGCCTGTTAGGTGAAGGATTACATTGATAGGTTCGTTTGTTCGCATAATGTTATTATATAACTAATAATTCTGTTTTCTAGAGGATATGTAAACTATTTCTTCTTTAACTTTTGACGTGGTATAATAAATTACATAAAATTTTGGTGAGGGGGAATTTATGATGACTGACCAATTTGCCCAGCAGCGAGACGAAGAAGAGCGTTTGCAAAGAGAGCAACTTAAAAGGGATAATATTTTTTTTGATTTGCATTATCCAGTGAAAGAAGTTATTAAAAACCCAGATATAACGATGCGAAAAACCGACGAACAGAGAGCCAAAGAAGCGTCCTGTAAGATCGCAGAGTTTGAGTTGTTAAGATTGAAGAATGAGTTATTGAGTGGCAAAAACCCAGAAAAGGTAGATCATAAAAAAATAGCAGAAATATTGCAAAGATTAATGTAAAATGTCGAGGACTATAGTTTATTAGAGAAAATATAAGGAGTTAATTATGGCAAAATTGTTAGAAGTATATAAGTGTGAGCATTGTGGAATTATTGTGGAGGTTGAGCATGCAGGTGGCGGTACACTGGTTTGCTGTGGGCAAAACATGACTTTATTAGCGGAAAACACAGTAGAAGCGTCAAAGGAAAAGCACATCCCTGTTATTGAAAAAGTAACAGACGGATACTTAGTTAAAGTGGGCAGTATTACACATCCCATGGAAGATGCACATTATATTGAGTGGATTGAGCTGCTTGCAGATGGCGTGGCTTATAGAAAATTTCTGAAGCCAGGTCAGGCGCCAGAGGCTTTGTTTAAAGTAGATGCCGCCCAGGTGAGTGCTCGAGAACTGTGCAATATGCATGGTGTATGGAAGGTATAAAAAATGATAGATATTAAAATGCAAAAAGCGATGAATGCTCAGATTAATGCTGAAATGTACTCAGCTTATTTATACCTATCTATGGCTGGCTATTTTGAGAATATTAACTTAAAAGGCTTTGCTAGTTGGATGCGCGTTCAGGCTATGGAAGAACTTACGCATGCCAAAAGGTTTTTTGCTTTCCTATTGGAAAGACAAGGCAAGGTGGTCCTTGCCGAAATTAAAGCGCCTCCTTCAGAGTGGAATAGCCCCTTGGAAGTTTTTGAAGAATCCTACAAACATGAGGTAGTGGTGACTGGACTAATTAACAACTTGGTAAGTATTGCAACGGACTTAAAAGACTATGCCTCAGTGGCTTTCCTGCAATGGTTTGTGAATGAACAGGTGGAAGAAGAATCATCTGTGGATGGAGTAATTCAAAGCTTGAAATTGGTTGATAACCAGGCAAATGGTTGGTTCTTAGTCGATAAGGACCTAGCGGCTAGGACGTTTATCCCACCAATTGGTGTTGTTATATAGATTATGGACACTTCTTTTCACGCGGTTGCGATAAGCAAGAATGTTTATTGGGTAGGGGCCATAGACTGGAATATGCGTAACTTTCATGGTTACGCAACCCAGAGAGGTTCGACCTACAATGCGTATCTTATTTTAGGCAAAGAACCTATTTTAATTGATACAGTAAAAGAACAGTTTTTCGAAGAAATGATGCAAAGGATTGAGTCTGTAATTGATCCTCAGAAAATTGAGTATATTGTTTCAAACCATGCTGAAATGGATCACTCTGGTTCCTTGGTTAAAGCTATTGCCGTGGTTAAACCAAAGAAAGTTTATGCCTCAACAATGGGTATTAAAGCTTTAAATAAACAATTAGGAAATGACCTAAAGTTGGATTCTGTTAAAAATGGAGAGTCGTTGACCTTAGGGAATGTGAACTTAAAGTTTATTGAGACAAGAATGTTGCATTGGCCCGACAGTATGTTTACGTATTATGAAGAGGATGGTGTGCTATTCTCTCAAGATGGTTTTGGAATGCATTTAGCAAGCATGCAAAGATTTAGTGATGAGATCGATAAAACCGTCCTAATGCATGAAGTAAGAAAATATTATGCCAATATTATTTTGCCTTATTCTAGTGTCGTACAGGGTTTGCTAAATAACTTGCCAAAACTTGACTTAAAAATAAGGGTTATTGCGCCGGATCACGGACCTGTTTGGAGGAAAGAGGAAGAGGTTAAGTGGATATTAGATCTATATTCTTCACTCGTAAAGCAAGAAAAAGTTAAGAAAGCTATTATTATTTACGATACTATGTGGGGAAGTACAGACAAAATGGCAAGAGCCATTTCCGATGGTTTATATTCTGTGGGATATGACGTTAAATTAATGGCATTGGATGCCAATAATAGAAGCGATATCGTTCTCGAGGTTATGGATGCCGAAATATTATTAGTGGGCTCACCTACCATAAATAATGGAGTATTCCCTTCATTAGCTGATGTTTTATCATACTTAAAGGGATTAAAACCAATCGGGCTAAGGGGGCAGGCATTTGGTTCTTTTGGTTGGAGTGGTGAAGCGGTAAGCATTATTAAGCAATCCCTAGAAGAAATGAAAGTCGAGTTGGTAGGCGAGAGCTTGAGATTTCAGTATGTGCCAACGGAGGAAGAGCTAACGCAGTGTTATGCTTTTGGTGTAAAAGTTGGAGAGAGTATTTAATTGGGTAAAATAGAACATGAGGCTCTCTTTACTTTAGGATATGGACTTTATGTTATTTCCTCAAATCTAGGGGACAAACTAAGTGGGCAAATTGCTAATGTTGTGTTCCAGGTTACTTCCCAGCCGATTGTGCTAGGGATATGTATTAATAAGAAGAATTTAACCCATGAGTTTATCGAAAAGAGCAGGTCTTTTTCGGTTTCTGTATTAGAACAAGATACTCCGATGACTTTTATTGGAAAATTTGGTTTTAAGTCTGGTAGGGATATAGATAAATTTATTGGTACAAGTTTTGAAACTGGTGAAACTGGTGTTCTCATCGTTACAGATTTTAGTGTTTCCTATATGGAGGTAAAGGTTGTATCTCAATTGGATGCTGGTACTCACACCGTTTATCTGGGGGAGTTAGTTTCTTCAAAGCTAATAAAGGATGCAACTCCTATGACTTATGCCTATTATCATGAAGTTAAAAAAGGGAAGTCTCCAAAGAGTGCGCCTACCTATTTTGAACAAAAAAAATAGAGAATGAAACGAAAGGAAAAAATAAAATGGGAAAATATGTATGTACAGTTTGTGGTTATGTTTATAATCCTGAAGAAGGAGATGCAGATAATGCAATAGCGGCGGGAACTTCCTTTGAGAACTTGCCAGAAGATTGGACATGTCCAACGTGTGGTGTTGGAAAAGATAGTTTCAATCCCGAATAAGACATTTTTAAGGATAGAATAATGAAAAGAGTAGTGAGATTATTACTTGCGGTAGTATTTATTATAGTGCCGTTAAGTATCGCTAGTAGTGGTTCTCTGCGCGAAAAATACCTGGAAGTTAACCCATTAAATTCTGAAGAATTTAGGGCGATTATGGATGATTCTATAATTATTGATGTAAGGTCTTCTTATGCTTTTAAGGTAGCCAGAATAAAAAATGCTTATAATATTCCTTTAATTAACTTAGATAAAAGTAAAATTCAGAATTTAGTTAAACAAAATATAGATAAGAAATTTATTGTTTTTTATTGCCATAACACCTCTTGTGGCATGAGTTTTAATGCTGCACAAATAGCTATGAATTATTATGGTTATAAAAATGTATATGCTTTTGAGGAGGGAATAACTGGGTTTTTGTTGAACTATCCGGATTTATGTTTATATTTAGATAAAACAGTAGATTATAATTCCTTGAAATTGTATTTTGAGGCCAGAAATGGTTTAAAAAGTAAGGTAATTAATGATGATGATTTCGCACAAAAAATAAAGCAAGGTTATAAGGTATTTGATTTTTCCGAAGATAAGCCAGCAAGCACTGTGACAGGAACCAATTCATTAATCTATGTGTTTAGCCAATTAGAAGGCGGTAATGAACTTGTTTTGCCTCAAGAAAATTTTATTTTAGTTGATAAAAATAGTAACGATTTATATTGGTTGGAAGACTATTTGAAGAAATATAAAAAAAGCGACTATTATTATTTAAATATTAATAAATAATAATTTAGTTTTCTCCATCGTCTGCGGTGGCCAAGTCCTTTAATTACATGGCTTATGGCTAATAAATGTTTAAATCTCTATAAAGCGGGAATATATGTAATGTCGTGACAATAAATATTTGAGCCATCTCTTAAAATATCTGGGAAAATTGAGTACAATAGTAGGTAAACTCTTAAGGGTAATCTTTTGTCTAAACTTGGGGAATAATTTTTGATAAAAAAAATTAAGTTATATGTTTTAAAATTTACTGTCATTATGTTTATTCTTAGCATTACCTTAGCTGTCGGCTTTCTACCAAAAGAACCCACTTTGCTAAAAGTAAACAGTAGGATAAACCCTCTGGATATTTCAGTAAACTACGGAATAAATTTTAGAGCTAATTTTATCGATGCCGATTTTAATGACGGTGCTCTTAAATATCAAATAATGGTAGCGAGGGGTTCAACCTTTTTAGCACAGAATGTAAGTTGGGATAGTGGTTGGGTTGACTTGCAAGCAGGAATCCTTACGGCAAATAATTATAGTGGGCCCTTAAATTATTCTGGTAGTGATTTTGAATGGAGAGTTACCTATAGTTGGGTAATTCGCTTTATGGATGAAGAAAATAATGTGGGAATGTGGAGTACGGAAAATGCTTGCTTCCTTTTTAATGATGTCGTCGCTCCCTCTTTTGCGGTTTATGTAAATTTAGCCCAGCAAAATACTTGGTATAACAATACTGCCAATTGGATGATGAATATTACGGCCAATTTCAGCGATATTGGTGGCTCAAAGCTTGGCGCTGCCTACTACTTGTACAATAACTCCCCAACCATAAATATAACAGGAGTGGGGAATGAAACAAATATTACCAAGCAATTGCTGGTAAGTTTTTCAATCTTGGATGAAGGCATTAATAGGTTAATATTAGGGGTAAAGGATAATGCAGGAAATTTAGCAACCAGTTCAGTGTTGGTTATTTTGAAGGACACGCGGCCTCCTACCGTAAATCAGAGCTTAAATTTATTGGATAATAGATTTTCTCAATGGCAAACCCACGATGTGGGTGCTTATGATTTAATGGCCGTTAGTTTTAGTGACGTCGCAAGCTCCAATATAAATCAAATATTTTTCGGTATATCAAGCAATGAACAGATGCAGTGGTATTTAATAACAAAAAACTTAAATACTAATGCCTATAGTAAAAATTGGGGGATAAGTTGGAGCTATCTAGGCCAGGGAATAAATGAGGTATGGGTTTCTATAAATGACTATGCCACAAATCAAAAGCAACAATACCTGACACAAATAAAAAAGGATACGATTACACCTAGTATTATTAATAATGTTAGCCAAGTCGATTATCAAGGCTCATGGAAAAAGAACGAAGAAGATTGGATGAATAATGTTGGCGTTGAATTTGTAGATACTCAGTCCAATATTGCTGATATTAAATATCTCATTTCTAATAATGGTCAAATTCTTACCTATAATTTTTTAGCTAGGAATTTTAATAATCCTCTTTATAGCAATCTGTGGACAGTTAGCTTTAATGTGCTTACTAATGGTGTGAATGAAGTATATGTTAGCGTGAATGATAATGCGGGATGGAGTGAGTATCAAAAAGTATTTTGGATACAGAAAGATATCGTAATGCCTCAAATATATAATAATGAAAACCCAGCTGACCAAAAATTCTCTACTTGGTATAGCGCACGTCCGAATTGGATGAGCAGTATTAATGTGGACTTTAAAGATGAGGAATTTTCCCAAATTAAAGACATAAAGTACATTGTGTCGGCTAATGAACAAATTAGAGATGTCTTCATTAAGCAATTCTTAAAGGTGCCAACTTATAATAACGATTGGAGTATCATTTGGTCGGATTTACAAGAAGGGGTGAATGATATTCATGTGAGCGTGATAGATTATGCGGAAAATGAAAACTCCCAATTTGTTTTTAAAATACTTAAAGATACTTATCCCCCGAGAATAGTAAACAATATGGATGCAGGATTATTTGATCCATGGTATAGGCTTAGCGAAGATTGGCTGCAGAGTATTAGTGTGAATTTGTTTGAACAGCCTGGAAGTGGAATTAATGATATAGCGTATAGCGTCTCCAATGATGTGGCTAAGACATGGTTTACGATTTCAAAGAATGTTAATGCTGATCAATATTGCAATTATTGGGCAATTAATTGGGATAGTTTGGAAAATGGCTTGAATTATATTGCGATTTCAGTGGATGATAAAATCGATAATAGGGATTATTCCATGCTGTTTACTATTAAAAAGGATATTATCCCTCCCCTTTATACGAGTAATGAGAATAAATGGGGTGCAAAATTTGCGGCATGGTACAATGCCACGCCTAATTGGATAAACTCTATGAATGTCGCTTTTAATGATCCTGGGTTCTCAAATTTAAAGGTCATAAATTATGAAGTTGAGAACAGTGGTAATCGCGTAGACGTTGTTATTATTTCAAACAGCAGTGTAGTGACGTATAACAATTTGTGGGGGATAAACTGGAGTTTACTCGATAATGGAACAAATAATATTTACGTGCTTGTTACAGATAATGCAAACAACTCTACCAAAAGTGACATAATATTTTCTATTAAGAAAGATTTAATTGTCCCGACTTTTACGTCTTTTGAAGATCCCTCAGATGTAAAATTTACAATTTGGTACAAATCTTACCAAAGTTTTATGAATAATTTTAATGTCCAACTTTTTGATGAAGGGTATTCAAACTTAGCAACGTACGAGCTATATATTTCCAATAATCATACGGGGATACATAAATATGTTGTAGCCGCCAATATTAATCAACCCAGCTACGCCCCTTTAGGAGTTTTGTGGAATTGGCTAGAAAATGGCATCAATGAGTTTATAATTTCTTTTAATGATAACGCAACAAATAGTACTCAAAGTGCGGTTCTTTTTTCTGTTCGCAGAGATAGCCTTTCTCCTTTTTATATTAACGAGGAAAACTCTAGTTTCAATACTTGGTACAATTATTCTCCCGATTGGCTAAATAACATTAGTGTGTATTTTGTTGATAGTGGAGATTCAAAGCTAAACTATGTTGGGTACAGAGTTGTCAACCTACAGGGGACTTTTAATTACTGTATTTCGCAAAATCTTAATGTGACTACGTATAATAATGAATGGAAAATACCATTTAGCAACTTAGCAAATGGCACTAATAATATTTATGTGGTTATTTCTGATAATGCAGGAAATTTGGTGGTCTCAAATACTTTATTTCATTTTTTAAAAGATGTAATTAAGCCAACCTATAATAGCAGTTTAGATTATTTGCCAGTATGGGAAAATCTCCCGATGCCATGGCTAAATACTGTCAATGTAACTTTTGGAGACCAGGGGTACTCCCTTTTAAAAAAGGCTCAATACATAATTTCCTCTGATAGTTATTGGAAAGAAGTATTAATTCGCGACAGTATAAACAAATTTGCCATGACAGATACTTGGTCAATTAGCTGGAACCTGTTGGTGAATGGAATAAATGAAATTTATGTTTCATTTAATGATAATGGAACAAATACTACGATAAATAAAGTGTGTGAGATCTGGAAGGACGTGATATGCCCGTCCATAGATAATAAGATGAATAACCCTGTAGCGAGTTATAATACTTGGTACAATGAGCCTCCAGAATGGTATAAAAATACGAGTATAAATTTCTATGACCAAGGCGGATCAAAACTAGCTGCAATTAGTTATGGAGTAAGTTGGGATGGTTCGATCTCTTGGTATATATTAAGCCAAAATATAAATATTAACAGCTATAATTATCATTGGACGATACCCTGGGAATATTTACAAAATGGTACGAATGATATTTACGCCAGTGTTTCTGATAATGCTAAAAATGTGACCACATCTGAAATTCTCTTTTATGTGCTTAAAGATGTTATCGTTCCAACGTATACTTCCTATGAAGACGTGGGAGTCGGTACAAAATATAATGGGGGTTGGTATAATTTTAGTGGAGGATTATTTAATGATATAGATGTAGACTTCGAGGATTATGGAAGTTCAAATATCAGAGATATATATTATCTTATCCAAAACTCTGATGCCACAAAAAAGTTTACGATTACACATAATGTATCAATGCAGTATTATTATGATAACTGGGCTGTTTCTTGGTCTGCCCTAAATAATGGAACAAACGATGTGCGGGTGGAAATATGTGATAATGCCGGCAATGTTCTGATTAGCCCTGTTATTTTTAGTATCAATAAGGATGAAATACCCCCTTCTTTTAATAATGTTCCCCAGATAACCTCAACTAAGAGTTGGATAAATGCTACTCCTAATTGGTTTATTAATCTTAATATACAGTTCTTTGATCAAGACTTATCTAAATTAAAAGAGGCTCAGTATGTGGTTTCGTATAATGATTTTATTTCAAACGAACACTTTTATTCTGTGGGTGCGCAGCAAGAATGGAATATTGTTACTTTTAATCAGTTGTGGAGTATTAACTTTGCTACGCTAGACCAAGGGTATAACGAAATATATCTTCGAGCAACTGATTATGCTGGCAATTTGGCCACAACTTCCATGTTGGCCTATATATATAAAGACTCTTTGCCCCCAATTATTATGAAATCGCAGGAAGGAACTACGCAGTGGATAAATTATTGCCCAGATTGGATTTCTTTAGTAAATATTACGGTTCAGGATCCTGGTGATTCCAATAAGTATTCCTCGTTGAATCAGGTTGAGCTATTTGTATCTAATAATGGAACCATCCAATATTCTAGTATGCTAACAAAAAATTGTTTGCAACAAATAATTAGTTGTGACCTGGGGCTTATCTGGAATAATTTTATTAATGGTATAAGCGAGGTCTATATTTCTGCCAATGATATGGCAAATAACTCTGTTTTAGAAAAAATTTACATCATAAAGAAAGATGTTATCCCACCTTCTTTTAATAATCACGAGATCGCAGATTTTAATAGATGGTACAACTTTAAGGATACCTGGATGTTTAATATCGATGTAGATTTCTCCGATTCCGGCAACTCACTTATACAATACATATATTATGGCGTTTCAATTAACGGTATTACAAATTGGGTCCAATTAGAAAATTTTGAAATTAATAGTGATCAATACAGCGGGAATTGGGCAATTGATTGGAATAATTTACTTGAAGGAACCAATGATATTTTGGTTAAAGTGAATGACCATGCAGAAAGTGTTGTGACAAGTGGGGTGATTTTCCATATCAAGAAGGATTCACTTGTGCCTTCTTATAATTTACTAGATAGCCCAACTTCTTCTAAATTTACTTCTTGGTATAACCAGGCTCCTAGTTTCTTAAATACCATAAATATTGCAATTTTTGATCAAGGGTATTCGGGGTTGGAACAGATTTCCTATATCGTTTCTTCTGATTTTCAAAGGACTTCTTTTATAATTTCTGCAAATATGCACGGAAGCTTGGTTACTTATAATAATTTTTCTATTTCTTGGAATGTTTTAAGTGCCAGTCAAAATGATATTTACATCAGTATTACGGATAATGCAGGCAATAACTGTTTATCTGAAAAGTTGTTTTCTATCTTAAAAGATACACTTCTCCCAAGTTATAATGCTTTAACTAATTACGGTTTTGGCAATTGGTATGCAACATCCCCGTCTTGGTTGTCTGCGATTAGTATTAATTTTTCAGACACTGGAGGGTCTAAGCTGGATAAAGCGTTATACGGTGTTTATACGTCCACTGCAAATAGATGGTTTGAAATAAGACATGGAATCAATATGGATCAGTCCAATAATCCGTGGACAATTAATTGGACAAACTTAGTGAATGGTACGAATGATATTCGTGTGGCAGTGTTTGATGGTGTGGGGAATGGAGTTACTTCAAATATTCTTTTTCAAATATTAAAAGATGAAATAATGCCCACCTATACAAACTCAATTACTGTCCCACTGGTTTCACAGAATACTTGGTACAAGCAGGATCCTTTATGGCTATCTACTGTAAATGTAGAATGCTTTGATGTGAGCTTCTCTAACATCGAGAGAATTGAATATAGTATTAATAGTAATTGGTATGTGGTTACACAATCCACAAGAATACCTAGTTATCCTTTTGGCATAAACATTTCCTATAATAACACCATAAATGGTACCAACGACATCTCGATAAAAATTAAAGATGTGGCGGGTAATTTATTAGTCAGCGACCCACTCCTAAGATTTAAAAAAGATCTGGTTGTGCCAACTTATATAGTTAATAAAGCGGTTCCTTTGGTTAGTCAGAACTTGTGGTATAAGGAGCCTCCGTTGTGGAGCTTAGACATTGATGTTGACCTATTTGATATGCAATTTTCACATTTATATACGGTAGACTATCTGGTTTCTCGAAACGACTCGATAACCTTGTTTAACGTTACTAACAATGTAGATGGTATCGTTTCTTACACAAAAAATTGGGCGGTAAGTTGGAGCGCGCTTCCCACCGGCTACAATGAAATATATGTAAGAATGCAAGATGTAGCGGGTAATGTGACCACAAGTAACAGGCTCTTCGTTATATATAAGGATAATATTGTTCCGAGTTACCAATTCCAAGACCAAATTCCAAGGGTAAGCCAAGATAGATGGTATAACTATTTCC
>CAIUUT010000148.1 GCA_903902445.1 uncultured Candidatus Marinamargulisbacteria bacterium | reverse complement strand
CTAGGCAATATATGTATGTAATTTATACTAAATACTCCACCATTAAGCATTTCTAAAGAAACGGACAAAAAGAACATAAACTATATTGTAAAAAGCATGGGGTCGAACACCTGGTTCGGCTAGCTGCTTATCGAAATCAAGTGTAAACACGCAGATTGAGATTAGCAGGTGCATCGGAGCAAGCTTATGCGCAGCGAAGATATCCCAGTATCGCCCACCACGAAACTCTGCAAATCAATATTCATAGAGCATTCAGCAACTTTAACTCTGCTTACTTTATAGGCTCATTTTTTAGCAAAACATCCATTAATATTTGAATGCCACGACAGTTTATGTCATACTCTATCAGTTATACTTCTAAGAAAAGGAGAAAATTATGACAAAACTTACCCATCTTTACGTGATTACCCAGGAAACGCCTAAACGTAGTTGTGTTTCCATCTATGATCTAATTGAGGAAACTAAAAAAAAGCAATTAGACGTTTTAGCGCTTACCAATACTGTGCTTGCAGGCATACCAACTTTTATTAATTTGGCAAAGAAAGAAGGAATTGACCCAATTGTGGGAGTCAAAGTTATTATTGATTATATCGATTCTAAAGTAGAAGAAGAAATAATAACGACTATTATTCCTCTTGTATTGTTGGCTGAAAATGATGAAGGTTATATGAATTTACTATATAAGCTTACAAAGGATGAAGGATCTTACGCAGGAGAACCCCATTATTTTGACGATGAGGATTTTAGGATGTTTAACGAAGGTTTAATTGCGCTTCTTCCTTCCACATGTCTAAAGAAAATGGGAACAAAGTTTGAAAGTATTTTAAAAAAGCTAAAAGATGCATTTAATGATAATCTCTATGTCTTAGTAAATCAACAAGATATAACTACAGAGGAGCTGGTGGAAAGCTGGCAAGAATTTGTCCCAAAAACAGGGGTTAAGTTAGCTGTGGGCAGTGAAATACGTGCTTTGCACAGTTTCGACAAGACAATTGTTCAAACACTAGATGCCATCAATAATGGCAAGCCTATTTCAGAACAAACCACTCCAGCCTATCTAACAAATGAAGATACTCTAAGGGAAACCTTCCAAGTTCTACCAGAGGCAATTTTAAATACTGAAAACATTATAAGCCGCTGTCGGGAAGCCTTTAAGGATAGCGTCTATATGAAGTCAACGCAGGCTAGTACTATGGCTTCTGAGTTTCTCCCTGAAATAGAAAAATTGGCCAAAGAAGCCTTGTTAAAGATATTTCCAGAGCCAACTGCTATGCAAATAGAAAGATTAAACGCAGAACTTGAAAAAACAAAAGAACTTGGCTTGGCTATGGAATTAGTAACTCTTTATAACATGATGGTGTTCTTGAAAGATATGGGGGTCTACAGAGGGTTTGGGACAGGTTATATAAATGGAAGTTTTTTAGCTTATCTGCTTGGAATTGTCGTGCTTGACCCGATGGACTATGGGCTTAAATATGAAATGTTTTTTAATTCGAACGTTATACGTACGCCAATTAATTTCGGACGAGAACATTATGCAAAGATTATGAGAATAGTTACGTATTACAAATACTCCGGTACTTTTGTTCGCCCCATATGTAGGTTCGCGAAGGGAGAATTTCAAGCAAAGATTGAGGTGGATAAAGTTTTAGCCAAGCAAAAGGAATATGATTATAAGGATGAATACACTATTAAAGAAGGTGTTGCCAATTCCACGGAGTACTGGGGTTTTGATAAAAGCAGTGTTTCCTTAGCTTATTTTGATTTGTCTCCTGCAACATTCACGATGAACCAAGCAACTAGTATATATTCGGAAGAAGACTTATATACATTAGGGCATGGAAGTTATTGCTTTAATTCCTTAGAGATTATTGATTCACTCAACCATATTTTGAATCCTTTCTCAGAATTTAAGAATCAGGAAATGCACATAGAAGCCATTCCTCTAAATGATAGAATGGTTTTTAATTATCTGCAAAAAAGTTATACCTATGATATTTTTAGACTAAATTCTAAACACGCACAAAAGGCTATCAGGAAGATAAAACCGAAGAATTTTGAAGAGCTGATAGCTGTTTTTTATATGTTTTATCCTTGGTGGGACAAGTCTGAAAATAAACACAAGATTGATACCTATGTTGACTATAAGGATTCTCTAGGTAAAACTGCACCATATAGCAAGGTTCTTATGGATATCCTTGGCATTACAAATGGCCTTATTCTCTATCAAGAGCAAATATATGAGATATTAACTAAATATGCTTCCTACGCTCCAAAGGATGCATTAAGAGTTAGAAAAGAATTTAGAAGGCGTTCCAAAGATATCTTAAAAAATGAACAGAAAATATTTCTAGAAAACACCTCGAAAAACGGACACGACCAAACTGAGGCCTTTAAAATCTGGGAAAATATGGTAAAAAACGGTTGGCAGTGCCATCTTAAAGCCGAAATAATTACTGAAGCACTCCTGACTTATGTCAGTGCTTGGCTTAAATATTATTACCCATCCGATTATAAGCATGAGATGTTTAAATATTCATATGAACCAACTTAAAAATCCCTTTGGGTGGGTAGGTGAGAAATGGTTGGTAAGTGGTAAAAGTTGGTTTACTGAGTATACTGGAAATAGGAATATCGGAGTCCTAACTTATATTGAGATATGTATCAAATAAATAAAGGAGTGATGTGAAATGGCTGATTATAAAATGAAAGGAAATGACCTGTATGATAAACATAATAGCAAAGTAGGTTTTATCCATGGGAACAACATTTTAGACAAACACAATAGTAAAGTTGGATCTATTCATGGCAACGATATTATGGATAAGCATAATAGTAAAATTGGCTCTGTTTCTGGGACTGATATTAAAGACAGAAGTGGCAGTAAAATTGGAACTTTGGATATTGCCAGAAAAGCCATTGCTGATTCGAATGGTGGAGTCACTTTAGCGGCCTTGTGGATATTCTTTGTTAGGTAACTGGAGGAAATTATGAAAATTATTTTAAGTCGTAAGGGTTTTGATGGTACTTATGGTGGCTATCCAAGTCCGATATTTCCCGATGGGAGAATGTTATCGATGCCAATCCCCGACTCAGTATTTGTGAAAATTGATATTAATGATAATCTTCGGTCATTTGTTGAAGCTCGCCGTGGGCGATGTGATCTTGATAAAAAAGGTAATCTCCATATATTTTCTAGAGTTTCGAAGGAAGATGGGCGTTTACTTTTGGCCTGTTATTCTGATGACGACTCCCAAAAGACACTTCATAAACTCATTAAAGATTCTAATAAGTACTGCCGTTATGAAGACCTCTTTCCTGATATGAAATTTAGTGGGGATAAGTTTGATAAGGTCTTTAGCGATCTTTACAACAATAACGCTAGAACAAGGTTGGATTCATTTTGTCACCTTGATCCTGATATTTATGACATTTCAAAGCATGAAAATCAAAAAAGAATATGTGCATTTGGTCAATCAAATGGGGTTTTGACCAATTTAGTTAAGACCCACGGGGTGGAAGAATCCGGGCTTTTTCTATTTTATGGAACGTTTCAAAACGTTCATAAGGTTAATGAGAAGTGGGCTTTTGATAAAAACGATACGCCAAAGCACATCATATATGGATACTTAGAAATTAAAAGGCTAATAGAAGGCTCCAATTTCCTTAATGAAGCTTACTTAATTTCTCAACACCCACATTTCCTATATCAGGATGAACGAAACGGCATATACATTGCTACAGATAACTTAAGCACAAACAAAGAGTTAAAGGGTTCTGATTATTTTAATTATGATGAGAGTTTAGTTTTAACAAAAGATCGACTCTCAAAATCAAAATGGGATTTATGCCCTAAAGTTTTCAAAGATAAAAATGTAATTATTTCGTGCCATACCAATCCTAATAATTACCCTTGGAAAGAAGACACCAACAAAGACATTTATTTTCAAAGTTATTCTAGGTTTCAAGAATTTGTTATTGAAGATAATCGTGATAATCCTATTGTCGAAAGTTGGGCCAGAAATCTCATAACAAGAAATATACAAAAGAAGGATAATAAATGACCAATACCTACCAACAACTTTTAGAAAAAGTAACCGCTCGCCAAAAGGAAGTAGCCACTTTAGTCGACTTCCTCGAAACGCAAACCTCATGGCTGACTGCTCCTGCTAGCACAAAGTTCCATCTCAATCATGAAGGCGGACTACTACAACATTCGGTTGGTGTAGCCAATACTTTGCTTAAGCTTAAAGTAACTCTGGCTCCGCAGATCAGCGAAGAAAGTTGCGTCATTGTTGGGCTCTTTCATGATCTTGGGAAAACAGGGTTTCCTGGTATTCCCTATTACCTTAAGAATACCAACGAATGGGAAATTAAGAACCGCAACAAAACCTATATGGTAAACCCAGAAAGTGTAAGCATTAATATTGCCACGCAAAGCATTTACCTGATCTCCAAATATGTCACGTTATTCCCCGAAGAAGTGCAGGCTATTGCTGCCCATGACGGGTTGTACCCCATTAATGGCGGTGTGGTAAACCTAGAGTATTACCACTATGAAACACCGCTAACTTTGCTTTTACATTATGCAGATCGCTGGACAGCCGCAGTTATCGAAGATAAAAAACCCATTCAGGAGAGATAATTTTGAAACATGTACTATTAGTAAACGATGACGGCATTCACTCGCAGGGAATTCACGCCCTTAGCGAATATTTCCTAGAAAAAGGTTGGCAAGTAAGTGTGGTGGCACCCGCTGATAACCAAAGTGGCAAGGCTTTCTCCATTACTATTGCCGAGCCTGTAAAAATTACTGCCAATACCGACAATCATATGGCTGATTTTAAGCGTTGGTCTGTACACGGTACCCCCGTTGATTGTGTGAAACTTGCCTTATATGAGTTGTTACCAACCTACCCAGATTTAGTGGTTTCAGGCATAAATGCCGGAGCCAATACCGGCTTTAATATTCAATATTCAGGAACTGTAGCCGCTGCTTTGGAGGCTCAAGCTCACGGTATACCAGCTTTAGCACTCTCTATAGATGAGTATATCCCTAACGAAGAACATTATGTGCATAGCATAGAGGTACTAGACTGGATTTTAACTCACTGGGATTTAGACACACAGTTTGTGCTCAATATAAATATTCCTTCTAAGCAAACTGGCAGCCCCTCGGAGTTTAGCCGAATTACCTCGCGTTTAATACATAAACCAAATGGCAAATACCATGAGGTTTCCAAGTCTAAGCATCAACTCGGTGAAGTGGAAGGAACCTTTAACTCTGAACACCCCGAAGATACAGACGTGGGCGCGCTATCACGTGGGCTGGTGTCCATAACTCCGCTGAAACTAAGTTATGATGCAGTACATGAAAATGACCAACTGCGAGAGCTTTTTAAGGGGAAAATAAATGACAAATAAATCTATCGACCGCCATTCATTAATGCGTATCTACGTTGAGTGAGAATAAAAATATCGACAAATAGAGTATGTATATTTTACAATCTATAATAAAGCTACTATGACAAAAATTGATAAACATATTCAATCCGAGGATTATAGCCAGTTTCTATCTGAGGTAGTTAATTTGGTGCAAAAGCACCGTGTACAGGCTGTACAAACCGTACAAACTTTTTCTAATCAATTGTACTGGAATATAGGTGAATTAATTATTCAAAAACAGAAAATGCATGGTTGGGGCAAATCGGTTGTAGAACAATTAAGCCAAGATTTAAACCAAATAATCGGTGAGGGTATAAGTTGGTCGCCTCGTAATCTTTGGTTCATGAGACAACTGGTAGATGAATATTCAAATCTGAAACAGCCTGTTTCAGAAATAGAAAATCTGAAACAACTTGTTTCAGAAGTTCCATGGGGACACAATATTTTGATACTGCAAAAAGTAAAAGACGCCAAAGCTCGTATTTTTTATTTACAAACTACCATTAAAAACAGATACAGTCGTTCGGTTTTATTACACCAAATAGAAGCTGATGCTTACGGGAAATATTTATTACATCCCTCGCAACACAATTTTGCAACAGCCTTGCCTGAGCATTTGCTGGAGCAAACGCAAGAAAGCATTAAAAGTGTATATTCTCTAGATTTTTTGGACATAAATAAACCTATTACCGAAAGACAATTGGAAAACACAATGGTTGAAAAAGTGAAACGTCTAATGATGGAATTGGGCTACGGATTTTGTTTTATTGGAAATCAATATCCACTAATATTAGGTGAAAAAGAATATTTTATAGACTTGCTATTTTACCACCGCATTCTTAAATGTTTAGTTGCAGTAGAATTAAAGGTAACAGAGTTTGAGCCAGAATTTGTTGGCAAACTAGATTTTTATTTACAACTGATAGACGAGCAGTTAAAACAGCCAGATGAT
>CAIUUT010000147.1 GCA_903902445.1 uncultured Candidatus Marinamargulisbacteria bacterium | reverse complement strand
TATTTCATTGGGATTCTCATAGCGGGTTTGCACACCATGTAAATTTAGTACGCCTAGACCGCCGAGTTTAGACATTTGAATAGCGGTAGTAACATCTACTACTCCGTCCATAGCCGAAGCAATAACCGGAACAGCAAGCTTAATTCCTGCTATCTCTACAGATATATCGACATCATTGGGGTCAACAGTAGTTTTATTTGGCACTAAAGCGATTTCATCTATTCCGTACGCTCGACGTACTTTTCTATATTTACTTAGAGAATCCATGCCTAACCTCTTTTATCCAATATTAAAACGAACAAAACTAGCTATACTGCTGCCTTTACCTGTTGTAGCGACAAGGTCTTTAATTTTAACGGAAGGATCTTTAACGAAATTTTGTTCAAGCAAACAAACTTCTTCGTAATATTTACGGATCTTACCCTCAACAATTTTCTCAGCCATAGCTTCAGGCTTACCTTCATTGATGGCTTGAGTTTTTAAAATATCTTTCTCTCTGGCAAGGTCATCCATGGGAATTTCATTAACGTTAATACATGTAGGCTTTGACGCAGCGATGTGCATGCATAGGTCTTTTCCTAACTCATCTTGTCCTTTTCCATTTTCTAAAACTAAGACCACCCCAATCTTATTATTGGAATGGATGTAGGATCCAATTAAATCCTTGTCCGTAGCTTTTGTGGTGACGACTTTTGCAAGGTTAATCTTCTCTCCGATAACTCCACTAAATTCGTCAACAAGGTCTTGAACTGTTTTTGTGGATTTGGTTTTTTCTTTTAGAAAGTCATCTAAAGAAGAAGTCTTAGCTTGGCTAAGTAATTCGATTAGTTCGTCTGCGAGAGCATGAAACTTATCATTTCTGGATACAAAGTCCGTTTCCGAAGTTAGTTGGAGCATATAAGCTTCCGTTTTTGTTGCGTTTAACTTTATTCTAATTACGCCTTCCTTTGCCTCTCTATCACTTCTGGTAGCCGCTTTAGCAATTCCTTTTTTGCGAAGAACGTCAATGGCTTCTTCCATGTTGCCATTAGAAGCTTCTAATGCTTTTTTGCAATCCATCATGCCTGCATTTGTTTTCATTCTTAGTTCTTGAATAAGAGCTGTTGTAATTTGCGCCATATTATTTAGCCTCCTCAACGATTGGGTCTTCATAAAGTTCTTGAAGTTCAATACTTGTTTCGAAGTCTATGTCTATCCCAGCTCCAGCAAGAAGATTGTTCTCCATGTCTGCTGTAATTTGATCTTCAGCAGATACTGGCAGTAGCTTCTTTCCTTCAAGTACAGCATTAGCCACGATGCTAGAAAGCAGCTTAATAGTTCTAATGGCGTCATCATTTGCAGGAATAGGGTGACTAATAACTTCTGGGTCACAGTTGGTATCGACAACACCTACGATAGGTATTTTTAGCTGATTGGCTTCGTGAACACCGATCTCTTCTTTTTTTGTATCTACAATGAAAACTATATTTGGTGTCTTTCCCATATCTCTAATGCCATCTAAGTGATAATTTAGCTTAGCTAGTCTTTTATTTAGATGAGATTGCTCTTTAGTAACAAATGTGTCAAAAATTCCATTTTCTTTCCAACTTTCAATTTCTTTCATTTTAGCAATGGATTTTTTAATGGTTTCAAAATTAGTTAGCATTCCTCCAAGCCAACGATTGGAAACATAAGGCATGCCACATCTCTTAGCTTCTTCTTCAACAGCCTGCTGTGCTTGTTTTTTTGTTCCCACAAAAAGAACAGTTGCGCCTTTGCCAACTTCTTCTTTAATAAAATCGTAGGCTTTGTTGATGTACGAAAGAGTTTTCTGTAAATCAATTACGTGGATGTCATTTCTGGATGTATAAATATATGGTTTCATCTTTGGATTCCATCTACGTGTTTGGTGGCCGAAATGTACCCCTGTTTCAAGAAGCTGTCTCATCGTTACAACTCTTTCAGGTAGAGATTTCTTAGGTGATTTATCTATTGCCTCTGTGGTTGGGGCTTTTTTTTCTACTGATTCGTTTACATTTTCTGTCATTTGATTCCTCCTGATTTTTTGTTTTGCCTCTACCTGCTGAACATTAATAGCAGCTTATTTTAAAGCCACGTGCTGTTAACTATGGAACAGGTATGTGTATTTGACCATTGCTAGTCATAAAAAGTAGGCTTAGTTTAGCATAGGACATAAGTTTCGCCAAGACTTTCTCTGCGAATTTGCGATCGTCCTGCATGCTAAATTTTATTTTCTTTAGCTAATCGAGTGAGATTTGATGTGTAGGGGAGGCAGGAGCTTCCTGAAAATCTGGATTCATTTAAATGCCTGCTAAGTTCGGGGCAAAAATGGTTAAACCAAAAAAATATAAGCTTGCAATAATAATAATGATCCCGATCCAAAAAGAAATGGTACTTATTGTTGACTCGCCTTCGGATAAATTTATTAGCATTGTTCCTATTCCAATGGCTATTAAACTTAAAAGACCAATTACAACAATCATTTAAGCGAGTTGATTATACATCATTTCGTTGAACTGGTAATTTCTTTATCATAATTACCTCTGTCCCACTGTCCACAGAGGAGGAATAGTCTACCTTATCCATTAGACTTCTCATGAAAACGATGCCTAAGCCTAATCCTATTTTTTCTGGGTCATTGGTGTTGGTATCCGCTTGATTATTGATGTCAAAGCCGCGACCATTATCTTTCACTTTTATTTCTAGATAGTTGTCATGGATGAAAAAACTTAATTTAATTTCACCGACAATGTCTCCGTATGCGTATTGGACAGCATTCGTGCAAGCTTCAGAAACGGCAATCTTAATGTCTTCAATATCTTCGTGTGTAAATTTCATACGATTAGCTATGCCAGAAGCAGATAATCGAGCTACCCCTACATAGTCTGATAAACTGGGTATCGTTAATTCTATTTTAATTGGTTCGCCCATTTTGAAATCTCCTTTTAATTGCTTTTATTCGCTAGATTTTGTAAAGCAACATCTTCGTTATCAAATAAATAAAAATTGGTTGAAACTAAGCCGGATACATCAAATATTTTTCTAATTTGAGGAGTAGCGTTAATTATAGTTATGTAGCCATTGGAGATTTTTGATATTTGATTAGCGCCATTGGCGATAACTCCTAATCCCGTGCTATCAATGTATCGCACATTGTTGAGATTAATTATTAGATCTTTAACAGTAGGATACTTGTCAAAAACTAATTTGAGCGCGTCGCTAAGTTTTGGGTAGGTATAAACATCAATCTCACCCTCTAGGTCTATTATTGGTACGGAATTTTTTTCTCGAACTGAAACATTTAAGTCTAGAACCATGGCATTCACCTCTTTTTATTTTATCGTTCAAAACTATTATATAGTATAAACCTTCTAAAAAGCTATATCTATCTAAATGTTTGAGGATAAAACTTAAAAGTAAGCCCAAACTTAATTATTTCAGAGCCAAGGGATTCTAGTGATGGAAAGTTTTTGTTGTATTCGGCAAACATCGAGATTTGTGGATTTAGGGAAAAAACGATGCCTCCCAGCCAGAGATATCCTGCTGATTGCTTATTTATGAAATCTTGAAAGAAAGTGTAAGTAAGGCCTATGCCAAAGTAGGAGTCAATGCTAGCCATAAACCCATAACCAATTAATACATCAACATATAGAGGGAAAGAGCTGAATGTCCGGCCGTTGTCATCTTTATTTTTTGCACCGCCACCCCCAAACTTAAAGCTAAGGGAGTCTTTGTTTATTATGCCGTACTCTAATCCATAAAATGCATCATTTTTGGAGAAGTTTGTGTAGGAGATATTTCCGGCGACAGTGTTTAAAATGTTGTAATATTTAATATCCTCAGTTTTTACAAACTTTTTTATACTATTTTTGCTTAAGTGCATTTCTTTTGGAGGCATAAAGCCAAAAGAATAACTTATAAAAAGAAAGGAAAGTAAACAAAGAAGGCTAGAACTTTTTGTGTTAAATGTTTCCATATTGTTTGGTTAATGATGATACCATAGTAGGATAGGGCTTGTAATTATTATTATTATTCGATTTATAAAAACTAAAACTACCATAATAGTGTGGACAGTGATAAAGGGCGGATGATAAGCTAATATAAATGGATTGGTAGACAATGATGAGAATAAAGCTAATCCGTAATAATACTTTGCCTGATCCATTTTACATACGAAAGTTTTGCGATATAAATGACAGAAGCCATTAAAATTATTAATATTTCAAAAACATATCATCAACGTAAAGCTAATGATGTTGTTGCCTTGGGGGATATTTACTTATCCATCGAAGAAGGTTCCTTTTTTGGGTTAATAGGTCCTAATGGAGCAGGAAAATCTACCCTAATTAAGTTGATTACGGGTTTGAGTTGCCAAGATAGAGGGACAATCTCTATTAATGGATTTGATACTATAAAACAGTATCAAATTGCTCGGCAAATGGTAGGCGTATCTTTGCAGGAGCATTCTTTTGACCCATATCTAACGGTGGAAGAGGAGCTTTATCTAACGGGTGGGTACTTTGGCAAAAATAAAGCATATCTCAGTATGAAAATTCCGGAAATAATAAAGCTTTTTGTATTAGAGGATAAACGAAAAACCGCAACGGATAAGCTTTCTGGTGGAATGAAGCGACGCCTTGCTATCGCCAAGGCGTTAATTCATGAGCCCAAGATATTAATATTGGACGAGCCAACGGCAGGCTTAGATGTTCAATTGAGACATGAGTTATGGGAAATTTTAGAAAAGTTAAACAAGCAGGGAACAACAATATTGCTGACAACTCACTACTTGGAAGAAGTTGAGCATTTATGTGATGAGGTCGCAATTATTGATAGGGGAAAAATTATTCATACGGCAAAAAATCATAAAGTTGATTTACAGGAAAATTCTAAGCTGGAAAAATTGTTTTTGGAGTTGGTGAAAAATGATCAATCTGATACGCTTTAAAGCACTTGCCTATAGAGAGATACTTAGATTCCTTAAGGTTATAAACCAAACGATTTTGTCGCCAGTAGTCTCTAGCTTTTTATACTTGTCAGTTTTTGGAGTTATTTTAGGCAATCATGTGGAGAAAATTGGCACAGTTCCGTATATTAGCTTTATTATACCGGGAATAGTTGTGATGGAAATAATAATGGCAGCATACTCCAATGCATCGTCTTCTCTTTTTTTGTCTCGCTATTTGCATCTTATCGATAGCATGTTAGTTACTCCAGTTACTTACACTGAATTGGTGTTGTCATATATTGTTGCTGGTATATTTAGAGGGTTTATTGTAGGAATTTGTATTTGGCTGGTTAGCTTATTCTTTGCGCCTTTTCAGTTGGCTCATGCTTTTATGTTTGTTTTTATGATTATAGGAATCGGAACTATTTTCTCAGGAGCAGGTTTGTTGGTGGCTCTGTGGAGTGAAGAGTTCGAGGACTTATCCATTGTTACTACCTATCTAATTACTCCATTAATTTTTTTGGGTGGCACTTTCTACTCCATAAAAATGTTGCCTCCTTTGCTTTATAAGCTGACAATATATAATCCATTCTTTTACCTTATTGATGCTTTCCGATGGTCAATTACAGGTTATTCTGAAGGCAGTTTGTCTATAAGCCTCTTGTTAACTCTGGGCCTCGCAGTTTTTTTTGCAGGCCTTAATATATATTTATTTAAAAGTGGATATAAGCTGAAACAGTAAGAGATATCTAGGCCAGTTTATTCAATAATAATGCTGTTCGCAGAGTTGTTGGTACGTTTGTTGTGTCCTCAAAATTTATTTCTTGTTGAATCGTTGAGCCTAAATCATTTTTGTTGCTGATAATATTTAGCTTACTTAAAGCATCTGTATTAATCATTAATGGTGACTGTGTGTTGTAAAGAACTTGGTTGTATTCACATAAAATGTTATGAAGATATTGGCAAAAAGAATATTGATTTTCTTCGTCTAAAAATGACATAGGGGTATCTAAAAGGATGATAGTATTTGTGGATGCACCCGAAATCACACTTAGCATAGAGATAAATGAAAGTATTTGAACAAATGAGAGGGAACCCTTTTCAATAGATACTTGGCTGTTGTTTTTATGATTTTCGATAAAAATGCCTAAGGAGGAGTCTACTGTTTGGTCGAGTTCTAAGATGGGTGTTGTTATAAATTTAAGGGATAAGTGGCTTAAGGCAGGGAATAAGCTATGAAACTTTTCATTAAGGTTGGCTGCTAAGCTTTGCAGGGTTCTTTGAATAATCTCTGGAGTTTCTCCAAAAATAATTTCGTCAATATCAATGCCAATTAGTTTAATAAATCCGATAGAGGGGTCAAGGTATTTTATAGGAGAGTTAGGTTTGTACAAGTTAATATTGGCATTTTTTAGGGAAATATTATTTTTAATAGTTTTTAAAACGGATAAATAATAAAATTTTGGTAGCCAGTTAATTAAATATCCCTCAACGATTTCATCTTGCATGCTACGGAGTTCGAGAATTTCAAGTTGGTTAATAAACGACGAAAGGTTTTTGGGTGGGGTAGGGATGGTCTGCAGTTTTTCTAAACATTGACTAATTGTACTCAGGTTTTCAATAAGGTCAAAGATCTCACTTGGAAGTTCCTTTTTTTTCATTAAATGTTTTACGTACACAATTTCGTTAACCGCAAAGTCCCAATTGAATTCATTGGAATAATCCTTGGCTACGTTAACTTGATTTGTTTTAAGTGCGGTTTCTCCAAATTTCTGATTAATGACTTCTATCTCAGAGGTGTTTAGCTCAAAGAGTGCCTCAATTACATGTGAGTGTGGGGTCATGAAGGCTATTTTGTCCTTGGGAAAATCTTCTTTTCTGTAGTTAATGATGTCGGGGTTAATAAGTGGGTTAAATCTATAGAGTGCATCAAAAAATGATGATTTTCCCGAATCATTTTTTCCTATAAAGCAGGCAATATCACTGATGTTTATGCTTCCTGAGTCGATAATGCTTTTGAAATTTAGTATTTTAAAGTTTATTAGTTTCATGTCTTCGTCTATTTTATAATATAAGCCTTTTATTATAAAGGTGTAGATATAAAATATATCCAAGATAGGCTTTGTCCGCTTCAGTCCGAAGTTAAGTTATAATGCGAAAAGGATTAGAATTATAGATTTTTATCGCTTTCCAAATTTGTAATCTAATAGCACAATGGCGATATGATGCGCAATGCAAAAACTCTTGGTTTTCTTATTGCTCTTAATTTACTGGTTGTTTATCTTATCTGGGGATCAACTTACTTGGCGATTAAACTTTGTGTTAAGGAGCTTGATCCCCTTATTATGTGTGGAATTAGGTTTTTGTTGGCGGGGATAATCCTAGTAATTTTTTTATTTATTAAGAAAGAGAAGTTTCCAGCCAAAAAGCAGGTAGCCTATGCTTTCCTCCCCTCTGCATTTATGATGTTGGGTGGAACAGGAGCTGTGGCAATTGCAGAACAGTGGGTAAGTTCAGGTTTGGCGGCTGTAGCAATAGCCATGACTCCATTGTGGGCATGTCTGATTACGGGGCTTCTGAAGAAAAAATGGCCAAATTATTGGGAGTGGATTGGAATAAGTGTGGGAATTATTGGTATTGGCTTACTCAATAGTGATGGTCAGTTAAGGGCAACTTTTGGAGGAGCCTTTTTCCTTCTGCTAGCTCCCTTATGCTGGGCAATTGGTTCAATTATGTTAAAGAATATAGAGGCCTCTATCTCAGGGATGATGTCTAATGCTCTGACAATGCTTTGGGGTGGTTTATTATGTTTGCTAGTAGGCTTGATCTCTGGTGAGCGTTTCTCGGTTAACTTTTCAATAGAAACTTTTTTTTCGCTTTGGTATTTGATTGTTTTTGGTTCTCTAATTGGATTTTCATCTTATATGTATTTATTTAGGAATACTCGTCCTGCATTAGCTACAAGCTATTCATATGTAAACCCAGTAATTGCTGTTTTGTTGGGATTGTTTTTGGGAAATGAGACAATGAGCCTTGTTGGTTGGTTTGCCCTTTCTATGGCGGTAATTGGCGTATTTTTTGTAATAAAGGGTCAGAATGAGTTTGGGGGGGATTACTAGGTATAACTATGATGCAGTTGCTGATAAAACTAGTGGTTTATTTATTCGTTTTTATGCTTATTGTGGCGATGGTTTCTCTGCCTCTTTTGTTTTTTGGTTGGCTAGCTGGAAAAATTCAGGATGTTTTCGATAAATCGCAATAAATGACTTAATGTTGTTGCTATTATTTGGCTAACGAAGCATTTGGTCTAGGGTGCCATCATTTTCTAGGCTATATAGATCATCACAGCCGCCAATGAAATCATCACCAATCCATATTTGGGGAACCGTATTCATTCCTGTTTTCGCAACAATTTTTTGTAACAAGGGTTCATTTGAACTAAGGTTTATTTCCTCAAATTCAACTTGTTTATGAGTCAGGAGTTTTATGGCTTTAACGCAATAGGGACATCCATGAGTTGTGTAGATGGTTGCTTTCTTCATAAATAAACTAAATTAACTTATATGATTTTAGTTCATTTTTTAGCAACAAAAGATTGCTTTCACTCATTTCTACTAACGGTAAGCGACAAGTGCCAACATTCATTTTCATTAAATTCATCGCTGCTTTTATTGGAATAGGGCTTACTTCAATAAATAAAGTTTTTATTAGATTTAATACTTTTAGCTGAAGGTTCATCGCCCCATCAAGGTCGCCACTAAGGTATTTGCTGGCGATATCATGAGTGTCTTGAGGAATGATGTTGGCCATAACTGAAATTACGCCTTTGCCGCCAATAGAAAGAGTAGGTAAAATCATATTGTCGTCGCCAGAGTATACTACAAAATCTTTACTACATAGATTTACGATGTCTCCTACTTGAGCAAGGTTACATTCCTTAATAGCAACAATATTTATTATTTCAGATAACAATTTTACGGTTTCGGGATTAATATTTAATCCTGTTCTGCCTGGTACATTGTATAAAATAATTGGGATGGTGATGCTTTGTGCAATGGCCTGAAAGTGTGCAAACAAGCCTTTTTGAGTGGTTTTGTTATAGTAGGGTGTAACCGAGAGTATGGCATCTGCCCCAAGCTCTTGCGCTTTTTGAGAAAGCTCAATGGCATAACGCGTATCATTGCTGCCAGTCCCCGCAATGACTGGGATTCTTTTTTTGGTGATATCTACTGCGAATTTAATGGCAGCAAGATGCTCTTCATCACTTAGAGTGGAGGCTTCTCCTGTGGTGCCACAAATGACAAGAGCGTCAGTGTTGTTTTTTATTTGAAATTCAATTAATTCTTCAAGTTTATTAAAGTCAATATTATCCTTAGTGAAAGGAGTAACGATTGCAACGGCTGATCCTGTAAATATTGGTTTTCTCATGAGCAAGTACCTTCCTTAGTTAGAAATAAAGTACTTGCATGATATTATATTACTAGGTTTAGTGTCAATATTCTTAAGCGCCAACTAGCACATAAGAAACTCTTGGATTATTGATTACTGCATTGACTTTGTCTTGCATGTTAACAACGAATAAATCAGTGCCTAGCTCTCTATTTAGTTTGTCTTCTATCTGGAATAAGTCGATACTTGCTTGTTTCCTATTTATTATTTCGATGTTAGCTATATACTCTTTTACTAAGGAAATTAATTCTTGATCGTTCATGATTTTGCTCCTTTTTTATTAAAAATAAACACTTTAAGTTTACCAATTTAAAAGATAACATAAGGCTATTTAGTAAGTAAATAGATTCTGGAAAAATAAACCAATATATATCTAAAAGAGTTTGTTGACCTTTAGGCAATTCTTTAATTATGCAGTAAACGATATCCTTTTCAATATATGCTCTATATTCAAAAGTACCGATGCGTGATAAAATTCTTCCTCGGTAGTTAATAGTATCAGGCTCAAAGGAAGTTACCATGAAATTTAATTTATTCGATTTTTTATTACCCCGAGAAACAAAGTTTTTTAAATTTATGTTAGCTCAATCCAATTGTTTTGTAGAAGCTTCAATTATTTTTCGTGAGCTAATGACTGACTTAGAGGTGTTGTCAGAAGATGAAAAAAAACTAAAAATTCTTTCCATAAGAGAATGTGAGCTTCGAGGAGATTCAATTGAAAAAGAAATGATTGATGAATTAAACATGACATTCATTACTCCAATTGATCGTGAAGATATTCATACACTAGCAGTTAAGATCGATAAAGCTATTGATATTTTAAATAGTTTAGCCAAGAAAATTGATATTTATAGTATTACTAAGGTGCCAAAAGATGTAATTAAATTTACTGATATAATTGTTGCTATTGGCCATTTGATGGTTAAGTTGGTACAGGAATTAGAAAACAAAAAATATGTAGAGCAAATACAAACAAAAATGCATATACTAGAGAATGAAGCTGATGATTTGTTTCATGCTTGTGTGGCTGATTTATTTAGCTCAAAACATAATCCAATAGATATAATTCGCTATAAGGAGTTGTTTGAGCACTTAGAATCTGTAGTTGATGCTGTTGATTATGTGGGTAAAATTATTCGTGGCATTAAAGTTAAGCAAGCTTAAAATCCTATTATGACCTTAGTTATTATAATTGTTATTGCTTCACTAATCTTCAATTTTATTAATGGTTTTCATGATTCGGCAAACGCTATTGCTACAATTGTTGTATCCAAAACGTTAACTCCAATGCAAGCTGTTTTGTTGGCAGGGTGTGCAAACTTTGTTGGTTATTTTACTTTTGGAACAGCTGTAGCCAAAATGGTAGGTAAAGGTGTTGTTCATGTTGATGCAATAACCTTACATATTATCCTTGCGACCGTGGTAGGGGCAATAGTGTGGAATCTGATTACTTGGGTTTTTGGTATCCCAACATCGAGTAGCCATTCTTTAATTGGCGCTCTATTAGGAGCTGGGGTAGTGGCTTCTGGGATTAGTGTTATTGATCTGGGTGGACTTATGAAAATATTCATGTTTATTTTTATTGCGCCTATGCTAGGGATGATAGGTTCAGTTTTTTTTACCACGCTAATATTAAGATTATTTCGAAAATCTAACCCTCAAAAATCGTCCAAACTATTCCGTAAATTACAGTTAGTTTCAGCTGCATTTTATAGCGTGGGACATGGAACAAATGATGCTCAGAAAACAATGGGAATAATTGCCTTAACTTTACTAACAGCTGGAATAAATAGTACCTTTGTAATTGATGGGTGGGTGGTATTGTCGTCTTATTTAGCAATTTCAGTTGGGACAATGTTTGGTGGTTGGAAAATAGTGAAGACAATGGGTACTAATATAACTAAAATTAGGCAAATGGAAGGATTTTGTGCCGAAACAGCGGCTGCAGTTGTTCTTTTAGGGACGGCCCATTATGGTATTCCGGTAAGCACAACGCACGTTATTGCCGGGTCAATTATGGGCGTTGGTGCTGTTGAGCATATGAATAAAGTTAGGTGGATCACCGCACGAAAGATTTTATGGGCATGGATAATAACAATTCCGGTTGCAGCTGTTTTTGCTGGTGTTTGTTATATCGCTCTAAGTTTTTTTATAAGTTAAAGGCTTATTATCCCTAGATAAACTTGTTTTCCATTACAGAAAATAAAGTGTATGTTTAGTAAAAATCAACTTTTAAGTGATAAGTAGTCATTTGAAATTATTATGTTGAAATTTGAGTTTTAGTATTACAGAAAGGACAGAATTATGAATCAGGAAAAAATAAGAAACGTAGCGATCATTGCCCACGTCGATCATGGGAAAACTACACTAGTGGATCAACTTTTTCGACAGAGTGGGCTTTTTCGTTCTAACCAAGAATTAACTGAGCGATTAATGGATTCCATGGATTTGGAAAAAGAGCGCGGCATCACGATTATGGCCAAAAATGGTGCATGCCAATATAAGGATCATCATATCAATATTATCGACACTCCTGGGCATGCTGATTTTGGCGGAGAAGTGGAGAGAGTCCTAAATATGGCTGATGGTGCCGTGTTTTTGGTTGATGCTGCGGAAGGGCCAATGCCACAATCCTACTTTGTATTAAAAAAAGCAATAAGTCAAAATATCCCTGTTATAGTAGTGGTAAATAAAATTGATAAGCCTGCTGCACGCTGTGAATGGGTTGTGGATCAGGTTTTTGATTTACTGGTGAGCTTGCATGCTCCTGACAATATTTTAGACTTCCCAATATTATATGCTTCCTCAAAAGAGGGATACGCAACTTATGACTTTAGACACAAGACAACGGATGTTTTTCCTATTTTTGACGAAATAGTGCGTTATATTCCTTCGCCAAAAGGTAACCCCGATGGCTCGTTACAGTTACTGGTTAGCTCAATTTCATACTCTCAATTCTTGGGAAGGTTGGCAATTGGAAAATTGACATCTGGAAGAGTAAAAGTAAATCAAGATATTGTAGTCGCCAAGGATGATAAAGTTATTTCTTCGGCAAAGATAACGAAAATATATAGATTTAATGCTAATCAGCAAGTAGAAATCCCTTCGGCAGTGACTGGTGAAGTTGTGGCTGTGGCAGGAATGGAAGATATTAGGGTGGGGGAAACAATTACGGACCCCTTAAACCCTATAACTTTATTTTCAAAGCCAGTTGATCCGCCGACAATATCGATGAAGTTCCTGCCAAACGACTCTCCATTTGCAGGAAGAGAAGGAACCTATGTTACATCCAGACATATTAAGGAGCGATTATATCGCGAATTACTTTCGGATGTGGCCTTGCAGGTTGAGGATTTAACGGATGAAGTTGGTTACAAGGTGTCGGGCCGTGGGGAGCTGCATCTTTCAATACTTATTGAAAAAATGAGACGCGAGGGGTATGAATTCCAAGTCTCCAAAACCAACGTTATTTATAAAGAGCTTAATGGCCAGAAACTTGAGCCTTATGAAGATTTAACCGTTGATGTTAGCGAAGAGTGTATGGGGCGGGTAATAGAGAGTTTGGGCTCGAGAAAAGGCCAACTTTTAGAGATAAACCAAGAAAATGATCTTTCGCGCTTAATTTACCGAATACCCACGAGGGGGTTATTGGGGTATTACTCGCAATTTATGACCGAAACTAAAGGGTTGGGTACAATGAGTTATGTTTTCGCGGAATATGGTGCGTATACTGGAGAGTTTAAGAGCAGGAACAATGGTGTTTTAATTACTAAGGAAACCTGTACCACTGTAGCTTTTGCCTTGTTTAACTTGCAAGACAGAGGAACCTTGTTTATGGGGCCAGGAATAGACATATACGCTGGTCAAATTATTGGGGAGAGCTCAAGAGAAGGGGATATGGTTGTAAATCCAGCAAAAGGCAAAAAATTAACAAATATGAGGGCTTCGGGTTCAGATGAGGCTGTTACTCTTACCCCCCATAGACAATTAAGCCTTGAACAATATATCTCATACATTGGAGACGATGAGTTGGTGGAAATTACCCCCAAGTCCATTCGCTTAAGAAAGCTATACCTGGACGAGATAGAAAGGAAAAAAAATAGTTAAAAAAGTTCATTAAGCTTATAAAAAAAAACGCTGAGGCGAAAAGTGTTTATTATCCTTGACAAAATGGCAAAAAAAGTTAAAAATTTATTCAGTTTGTGATAGGATTAAATAGAACTTCTTACAAAAAATGACATTTTTTAGATAAATGGATATAATCAAAGTAAAATAATGAAGATAATTATGTTTAGTTTCCCTAGGCAATATTTTAGTGTAAATGTATAATTAAAATATTCAACACTCAGGGATGGGTTGTTAAAGATAAAAGGTTTATATGAAAGGAGGCGAAAAAGATATGAAAAAGATACTAGCCACTGTGTTAACAATAGCGCTTATGATGAGCGTGTTTGGTTGCGGTAAAGCTAAATCAGTTGAAACTCCAGCTGCTCCAGAAACTGCTACTCAGCAAGATGAAGCAACAGCAACTGATAATGCAACAGAAGCTACAGCTACACCAGCTGCAACAGCTCCTGCGAAATAGTTTTAAATTAATTCAGAAGATTAGTCTCTGGCTAGTCTTCTGAATTAAATCTTCCCAAGATAAATTCTGAAATTAAATGAAAAATGGACTTGCCTACTCTTCTGTGCCGTATTCCCGAAATGTAATAAGTGGTCAAATTATGTAATTATAAAGTTGTGAATAACTCTTGATAGCTGGCTAAAGGCCAGTATTCCTTAGCGATTAGAGTTTCTGCAAGATCAACATTAGCACGAAGTTGGGCTAGCTCGGTTAAGTTGAGATTATAATAGGAATTGGAAATAATAGCTTGATCCTCAAGGCTCTCTATCTCATCCATTTTAGTTCTAATAGAAAAAACTATAGATTTAATTTTAGTGTAAATATCCGCTAGGAGTTGTATGTCTTCCATGAAAGATAACGTGTTTATCTTGGTGGTTGAACAAAAACTTAAGGATGATCCAATTAATGATATTTGCTTTAAGATAGATGGCAATATTTGTGTTTGCGCAATATCACAAGCTGTTTTTAGTTCAATTTGGCGAGTTTTAATGTATTTTCTATATTTTATGTACTGTCTTGCTTGGAGTTCTCGTTCTGATAAAATATTCTGAGTCGCAAAGAGTTCAACGTTAGCAGGAAGGGTTATATGTGTTAAGGCGCTAGGTGTATCTTTTATGATGGGTAGGCCTCTTTTTTTTGCCTCAATATGCCAGTCTTCGCTGTAGCAATTGCCGTCAAAGTGGACGTCTTTAGATTCCTTTAAGAAATCTTTTAATATTAATAGAGAATCAGTTCTAGGGTCACCTTTCATCTTAGATAATTTTTCATAAATGAGCTCATACCCATAAGTTACTAACATATTGAGAATGGTGGCTGCCTCTGAGCAATTCTGAGAAGCACCAAGAGCGCGAAATTCAAACTTGTTGCCAGTAAAAGCAAGGGGCGATGTGCGGTTTCTATCTGAAACATCTTTGATGATGGAGGGAAGTTGTCGTATCCCAAGGCTTATTTCGGCCATCTTTTTTTCAGTAACTTTGTTTAAGGTTTCGATTTCTTGTAATAAGGAAGATAAGTACTCACCAAGGTATAAAGAAATAATATAGGGTGGAGCTTCGCTTGAACCAAGTCTGTCATCGTTACTGGCATCGGCAACGGAAGATCTCAGTAGTGCTCCGTACTTTTTCAGGCCTAACATTAAAGAAACAACCGTCATAAGCAAGGTTACATTTCTTAAAGGGGAGGCAGAGGGCTCAAGGTAGTTGGCTCCAGTATTGTCGCCTATAGACCAGTTGATGTGCTTACCGGAACCGTTTACTCCATTAAAAGGCTTCTCATGAAGTAGCGCAACTAAGTCATGCCTGTCAGCAACTTCTTTAAGAATATTCATAATTTGCAAATTGTGGTCGATAGCTAAATTCTCTTCCTCATGTAGGGGAGTTATTTCAAACTGGTTAGGGGAGGCTTCGTTGTGTCTGGCTTTGGCGGGAATACCTTTGCGGTATAATTCGTGATCAAAGTCTTCCATAAAATTCATGATGGATTCTTTAATTGCTCCAAAGTAGTGATCTTTAAATTGCTGTCCTTTGGCTGCGGGAGCGCCAAAGAGTGTTTTTCCGCAAATCTTTATATCAGGACGAGTGTTATAAATAGATTTAGGGATTAAGAAATATTCTTGTTCAATGCCAAGCCAAACTTGTATTTTCTTTGCGTTTCTATTTCCTAATAGTTTCTGAATCTTCATGCCAACATTGTTTAAAGCTTTCTTGGAGCGCAATAAGGCGGTTTTTTGGTCGAGCACTTCGCCAGTCCAAGATAAAAAAACTGAAGGTATTACTAGGGTTTTTGATTTTTTATTTTCCATGAGGAAAACTGGCGAGGTTGGGTCCCAAGCTGTGTAGCCTCTGGCTTCGAAGGTAGAACGGATGCCGCCTGATGGAAAGGAGGAAGCGTCTGGTTCAGATTGAATAAACTGCTCAGCGGATAGCCTTTCTATTATTTCGCCGTCTTCATTGTAATTAATGAAAGCGTAGTGCTTCTCAGCGGTACCTTCACGAAGTGGTTGGAACCAATGTGTATAATGGGTCGCTCCATTTTCAATTGCCCATTCCTTGATGCTATGAGCAATTTCTCCAGCTATTTCCTTATCTAAGGGGCTTTCTTTGGTGATGATGTCCATTAACTGGGTATAAGCATTTTTGCTTAATCTGGTTTTCATTACTTCTTTGTTAAAAACAAGTTCGCCGAAGGTTTCCATCGTTTTAGACATTATACATTCTCCCTGTTTTGCATCATTTGCGATATATATTATAAAATACTATATAAATGAGAGCAGGTCAATTTTCTCAGCAGGCAAGGTTGCCGTAACTGCATAATAAAATTGTTTTGTTAATCGCTTAAGTCTTAGTATATAATATCAACATTATGGGAGATATGCTAAATAAAGGAAATAAATTTTTATCACCAGTTTTGGGCCATTATACGGAGCTAGAAGTTGAGAGTGCCAAGGGGATTAAGGTCTATACGACAGACGGAAGAGAGTACATAGACTTTTCTTCTGGAGTTGCAGTCGCAAATACTGGTCACTGCCACCCACAGGTTGTTCAGGCCATTACAGACCAAGCAAAAAAATTAATTCACATTAGTGCGGGGGTGGCCTACTGCGCCCCCAATGTTGATTTAGCCCAGAAACTAGTGCAGATAACGGATGTTTTAGAAGGTTCGGTATATTTTGCACAAAGTGGAACAGAAGCTATTGAAGCGAGCTTGAAACTGGCGAAATATGTTTCCGGTAAAAAAAAGATTGTAGCGTATACAGGGGCTTTCCATGGCCGAACTTTAGCGTCTCTTTCTGTAACATACAAAGATAAATTTAAAAAGGGCTACGAGGAATGGATTATTGAGGATATCGTCAGAATTAAATATCCTTATTGTTTTCGCTGTCCTTATGGGGCAAGTTATGGGAAATGCAAGTTTGAGTGCGTATCGGATATGAAGCAAACAATTCTTAATGACACTGATGTTGCCGCCGTAATAATAGAACCAATAATGGGAGAGGGTGGATACATTCCTGCTCCAGTTCAGTATATTCAGGAATTGAGACGGTTTACGTTGGAAAACAATATTTTCTTAATTTTTGATGAAATTCAAACTGGTTTTGGAAGAACGGGGACAATGTTTGCCAAGGAACACTATGACGTTACTCCAGACATTTATGCCTTAGCTAAGGGGATTGCTTCGGGGTTGCCCTTGAGTGCTTGTGTGGCCAAAAAAGAAATAATGGATAAATGGACAAAATCGGCACATGGAGGAACCTTTTTAGGTAATCCAATATGTTGTGCTGCAGCGTTAGCTACCATTGACGTAATTGACAATGAAAAACTACTCGAGAATGCTTATAATGTGGGGCAGTATATAAAGAATGCCTTAAAGGAACTGCAAGGCAATTTCCCCGTTATAGGGGACGTGCGGGGATTTGGTTTGATGATTGGCATAGAGTTTGTATATCCTGAGAATAATTTACCCAACCCTGATCTGGTGCTTAGACTACGTAAGAAGGCTTTAGAAAAAGGATTAATCTTAATTAGTTGTGGTGATAATGATCAGGTAATAAGATTGATTCCTCCCTTAATTATTTCTATGGATGAAGCCAAGAATGCCTTGGATATTTTGGTCGACTGCTTGAAAGAGAGTCTTTAATGCCCGATATAGTTGTGGGAAGAAATGCGGTAAGGCAACTGTTGGTCTCGGAAAAGAAGGTCCACCGCATCCTAATATACAAGAACTGTCGACAAG
>CAIUUT010000146.1 GCA_903902445.1 uncultured Candidatus Marinamargulisbacteria bacterium | reverse complement strand
GGTGACATTTCTACTTTGGGTTGACAGGTCTGGTTAAGTTGCCTGCATTTATTGACAGCTGAACTCTATTTCGCCCATACTTAACTACATGAAGTTATTATGCATCAATAAAATAATATTTTTTGTCATTACATTGTTTCTCAGCCAATTTGCTTTCGCTACCGACAAACTTGTGCTTATTGATAGTCAAGATAGCTACCATCTTACCTGGCCAAAGATTTTTGAAGATAAAACCAATAAATTAACTATTCAGGATATCACCTCCCACACCAACCCCATTTCCTATAAGAGGAGTAATTTTAAAAATCCAAATTATGGCTATAAGTTATACACTTATTGGACTACCTTTAGTTTAGAAAACCAGTCAAATAAACAAAAAGATTGGATATTAGAAATTGACTACACGCTACTAGATTATATCGACCTGTATATTCAGCAGGCAGATGGTAGTTTTGCTGTAAAACACGCTGGACGCACATTTCCCTTCAAAAAAAATGAAATTAACGGACGAAACTTTGGCTTTAAACTCAAACTGGAAGTAGGAGAAAAACAAACCTACTATTTAAAGATTAAAACCCAAGATACTTCAGCTTTTCCCATTATTATTCGAACACCCGACGATTATATTACTGCGAAAAGCAAGACGTTATTTTTCTTTGGCCTTTACTACGGAATTTTATTAGTAATGATTGTTTATAACGGTTTTATTTATCTTTCGCTGAAAGATATCAGCTATGCCTACTATGTTCTTTATTGCTTTGGGTACGGACTATTCCAAATTCTTTTCAACGGACTTGCCTTTGAGTATATCTGGCCTTCCTGGCCAAGTTTTAATATCGCCATATTTCCTTTTTCTATTGGCTTAGCACATATTGGCGGTATAAAGTTTGTACAAAGCTTTCTACATACTAAAGATTATGATAAAAAAATTAATATTGCACTAAATATCTTATTCGGAATTGCAGTTATTGGCTGTGTGCTATCCTTCCTTGCTCCCTATATTTTCACTATTTCCCTCGTCACAATACTCTCTCTTCTATTTGGGATAACGGCAATACTCGCCTCTATTTCTTCTTGGAAATATGGATATTCACCCGCAAGGTTTTTTATTATGGCTTGGTCCTTATTATTATTTGGTATTATTACTCTATCGCTAAAATGTGCAGGTTTTGTGCCCGTTAACTTTATAACCATTTATGGAATTCAAATTGGCTCTGTTTTAGACCTTTCCCTATTAGCCTTTGCACTTGCGGATAGAATAAACCTTATGTCTGCTCAAAAAGCAGAAAAAGAAAAAGAATTAACTTCCATCCGTAAAGAGCTTGAGTTAGCCAAAAAGATACAAGAATCTATTCTTCCCAGAAGCTTACCTGAGATAAATGGCTTAGCTGTTTATGCAAAGTATCTCCCTATGGAGGAAATTGGAGGAGACTACTATGATTTTCTAGAGTCAAAAGATGGGAACCTAATTATTATTATCGCCGATGTTTCTGGACACGGCTTACCCGCCGCGATGGTGGCCTCTATGGCCAAGGTAGCTTTCATCATGGATGCAAGAATTTCCAATAGCCCAGCGCATATTTTAACAAGTATGAATACAAACCTTCACGATCAATTTAAAGGCAAATATCTTACCGCCATGGCTATATCCATTGATGTTACTAAAAATAGTCTTACCTTATCAAACGCAGGGCACTTACCTTTGCTTATTGTGAGAAAATACGCTCTCCCCGACCCTCTCTCCGTAAACGGTGAGAGGCGAGAATTTACTGGCAGCTGCGAAATCATCGAGCTCACCACCGACGGTGGCTTTCCAATTGGCTGGATGAAAGAAAATGACATAGAGGAAATAAGCATCAATATCCAAAGTGGAGACAGGATAATTCTTTATACTGACTGTATTCTGGAATCTAAAAATCAAGCTAATATTGAATATGGCAAAGAAAATTACTCAAAGTTTATTATAAATAATTACCATCTTAAGCCTCATGAATTTACAAATATGCTAATAAATGAACTCAGAGAATGGTCTGGAACACAGATTTTAGCTGATGATTTTACAATTGTAATTATTGATTATAAGCTGTAAGGCTTTGCCTATTGTGCATAATAGACTTCCAGAAAAAGAACCCTATTACCACAAAAGTAACTAGAGGAGATACAAAAGAAGGTATCTCGACGCCGAAACTCTCTAATACCATTATTACGCCTAGAATGAAAATAGAGTACATAGCACCATTTTTTAAGAAATGATATTTTTTTATGGTGTCCACACCCTTGATGGTAAAATGTCTAACGACAATAGCCCCTAAGCCATTCCCTAAGATTATTAAAGGTACAGATAGAGTAAAAGCAAAAGCACCTACCACTCCATCTACAGAAAAAGTAGCATCCAACACCTCTAAGTAAATGAGTTTACTTAGGTCACTTAAAGCATTGTTACTTTTCAATTCCAGCTCTGCCTTAGCCGCTTGTTCTTTAAAACCATAAACAACAAAAAACACGGTAGAGCCAATGGTCGCCGCAAACGCCATAAGTGGGTCTGTGCGCAATGCTAACCAAACAATGACGGTTAAGATTACAGAGACACAGGCAAAAAACCATACACCTCTTTTGGAAAAAAACTTTTCAAATGATAAACCAAAAACTTTTTCCTCTAAAAATAGCCAGTGTAAAAACAAGAAAATAAGGAATATACCACCGGCTACCAGAAGTAAAGGTGCAGATTTTTCCACCGACTCTTGAATGGACGGATCGTTACTAAACGTAGCAGTTAATGACCCCAGTGGGCCAAGGGCTGGATTGGCTAACCAGACAATTATCCATGGGAGTAGGCCTCTCACCAGAAAAACTCCAATAAAAATACCCCAAACCAAAAACCATTTGCGGGCTTTTTGGGACATAGTGGTAAGAACCTCTGCATTTACTACCGCATTGTCTATGCTGGACACAATCTCGAAAACGCATAGGCCACAGATGATTAACAATATTTCGATAAATCCCACAAACAAAATTCTAACATATTAAATTCACTCACAGCAATGAATATAAAATAATACCTTGGGAAATCCACAGTTATTGCACTATCCAATAAGTGAATTTAGTGATTATTTTGACTTATCCTAATATACAAACTTGCAAAAAAGCAAAAAATTATGTAGAGTTTATATGTTGAGAATATTTTCCTAGAAAATAGATTACCTAAAAGGATTAGTTGTAAGATGAAAAGTTTTATTTACATACAGGTACTTATTGTTATTTTTTGCCTATCTTTTGGCACTAATGAGTTTAAGTCAAACGTGAAAGAACAGCCTCAGTGGATGGTAGAATCCTTTGCAGGAATTAAGCAACAAATAGAAAAATATGCTATGCCTGGTGGTGTCGTGGGTATCGCCATTAAAGATCTAGATACTGGTGAAACTTTTTCAATGAATGGCAACCAACTTTTCAACCCCGCCAGTGTTATTAAAATTCCAGTCATGGTGGAAGCGTTTCATCAGATGGAACAGGGCAAAATTTCCCTAGACGACAAACTTACTCTGCATCAAAGAAATAAACTGGTAGGCTCTGGTAGCTTGCAGTTTTTCAAAAATGGCTCGGCTTTCTCTATAAAGAAACTGGTAGAGCTTATGATTACAGACAGCGACAACACTGCAACCAATATGCTTATCGAAAAACTTGGCATGTACAACATCAACTCCTATATGCGCTGCAATGGTATCTACAGAACTGTCCTAAAAGACCCCACCATGTTTAATAAAAAAGAAGGACAATACAATGTTACTTGTCCTGAAGATATGCTGAAAATTATGGATAAGATTTATACCGGCAAATTAGTTAGCGCCGAGTCCTCAGAAGCTATGCTTGAAATTTTAAAAGCCCAGAGACACAAATGGGGAATTGCTCGATTTTTACCCAACGTGACTATTGCCAACAAAACGGGTTCTTTAGATTTTGTACGCAACGATGTCGGTATTATTTTAGATAAAGACAAACCCTACATTATTTCTATTTTCAGCAAACAACTTCCTTCCAATCATGGTGGAAGCG
>CAIUUT010000145.1 GCA_903902445.1 uncultured Candidatus Marinamargulisbacteria bacterium | reverse complement strand
GGTGACATTTCTACTTTGGGTTGACAGTCTACGCTTTTCAAATATCAATATGGACTTTTGCATCCGAGTTAGTATTTTCTGTATATTTCGTTAAGAAGATAACAATAATCCAATGGACTAGTAATAAAGTTGACTAATGACCATTATTTTTGTACTATATTTGTATGAGTGATATATTAGAAAACCTAATTCAATCAAAAGTTAAAAGGAAGCTTCTTAAGTTGTTTCTTTTCAATAAGAATAAAAAATACCACACTAGAGAGTTAAGCAGAACCATAGAGGAGCCAATTTCTGCGGTTCAACGCGAATTAAAGAAGCTATTAAAACTTCAAATTATTATTAAATATCCAGAGGGAAACCTTATTAACTATTTTGCCAACACACAAAACCCTTTCTTTGAGGAAATTAAAGATTTAATACTAAAAACAACAACTGAACCAAAAGACTTCTTTAAATTATTAATGAACACTAAATCCTTAGAGGTCATTGCAATCTTTGGGGATACGGTTAAGAATCCTATGAAATATGATGACCCCATTAACTTGCTCATTATTGGCTCTTTAAGTATTGAGATTCTTCACGAGTACCTAAAAGCCATAATGGATATTTTTAAACGGGAATATAACCTTTTATACTATAGTCCGCTTGACTATAATATATTAAAGTCAGAGGATAAAAAGCTTCAGCAAATATTGAGCAGTAAAAACATAATATATATTAAAGGAACTAGTTCCTGACAAACTGCTTTCCAGGCAACTGTCTTATTATTTTTTGCATTTCTAGAAAAGTTAGTATTGAACTAAGCGTATTGGTAGGAATACCCGTTAATACGGCAATTGTATCCACGCTTTGCGGTTCTAGGTTTAATGACTCATACACCCTTTTTTCATCGTTACTTAAACAATATTTTGAAGCTTCATTGGTAATACTTTTTGAAGGCATTAACCAATTTAACTCATCTACTATATCTTCAACAGATAAAACCAGCTTGGCTCCCTTTTGAATAAGCGTATTTGTGCCAAGACTATTTTCATCCATTATTCTTCCGGGTACTGCAAAAACCTCTCGATTATAAGAAAGCGCTAAATCAGCCGTTATTAAAGAGCCGCCTTTTTCCTTGGATTCGACTACCAATACACCCCTAGACAGACCAGCAATTATTCTGTTTCTTTCAGGAAAAGTATACTTCTCGCCCCTAAAGCTAGGAACATACTCGGTTATTATAAGCCCTTTTTCTTCAATGATCTTATAAAGTTCTTTGTTGCAAGCCGGAAAAGTAACGTCTATCCCTGTTCCGAGAACTGCAATTGTGCTGCCCTTTTCAACAGCCCCTTTATGGGCATAGGCATCAATGCCCTCAGCTAAACCACTAACTATTGTTATATTATAATTTGCTAATTGTTTTGCAAAGTCAAAAGCAATATTTGCACCTTGATTTGTACATTTTCTTGTTCCAACAATAGCAATATTTGTGCTTCTTTTTAAAAGGTCAACATTTCCTTTTGCATAGATGACTATAGGTGGATCTGGTATCTGCTTTAATAGCTCTGGATACAAACTGTCGGTAATGCTTATAATTGTTACCTTGTTCTGTTTACAATACTCAACTATTTCAGATGACCTAACTTCATCTAAGTATTTATTAAATTTTATTAGTTGTTGTGACTCTTCTTCTCTAAGCGCTTCAATAAACTCATTTTTTATAGTAGTTTTTTGTTGCGCCAGGCAAATTAGTAAATTAACATCCATGGCTCACATTTTCTACTACCCAATTATCAATTTGCCTAATATCATCTAGAGAAGGGTTTTTTACTTCTTCGTGCCTATTTAGTGTTTCTTCTATAATATTAGAAATATCCATAAAGGATATTTCTCTCTTTAAGAACATATCAACAGCTACTTCGTTGGCACAGTTAAAGACTGTTGGCCAAGAATGCCCCTTACGACCAGATTCATATGCTAATCGTAGCCCTTTAAAACGCAAAACATCTGGTTCCATAAACTCTAGCTTAGCTGAGGTCATATCTAGTTGGTTATCCATTCTAGAATTTACAGCTCCCTCACTTAAGGCATAAAGGATGGGCATTTTCATATCTGGATTGCTCATCTGAGAAATTACAGCACCATTATTTAACTCAATCATACCATGTACGATACTTTGCGGATGGATGATCACTTTTATCTTGTCATAACTTATATCAAACAACCACTTAGCTTCAATAACCTCTAGCCCTTTATTAACTAATGTCGCACTATCTATAGTAATTTTCTTCCCCATTACCCAGTTCGGGTGCTTCAAAGCTTGCTCCAAAGTAACGGCCGATAAGTCTTTATAGTAAAGAAATGGCCCACCAGATGCCGTTAAAATAATACTATTAACTGACGTCTTATTAAACCCAGACAAGCACATTGCAATGGCAGCATGCTCGCTATCTATTGGATATAGTCTTGTTTTGTGTTTTTCAAGTAATGGCATAACTATGTGCCCAGCCGCCACCAAAACCTCTTTAGAGGCCAAAGCAATAACCTTCCCATGCCTTATAGCAGTGACTGTTGGCAATAAAGCAGCAATGCCAACAATTGAAACACAAACAATATCAACGGCTTCTAGTGAGACAATCTCATTTAATGACTCTTTTCCTGAAAGTATTTTCGTATCCTTATATTTCACTTGAAAACTTTTTGCATCGCTATTGTTAGGAATAGCAACATATTTAGGCTTATATTGCAAAATTTGCTGCTCGAGTAAATTAAGATTAGTATAACCACTAATTCCAATCAAGTTAAATTTATCTGAGAATTGAGAGATTATCTCTAATGCTTGAATGCCAATCCTACCCGTTGAACCTAAAATTACTATATTTTTCATTTTAATGATTTATAAAAAGTAAGTAATAGTAAACTACTGGCGCTAATAAAACAAAACTATCAGCTCTATCTAGTATTCCACCATGCCCAGGGAGAATGTTGCTTGAGTCCTTTGCCCCATACGTTCTTTTAATTAATGATTCATAAAGGTCCCCTGCCTGCCCAAGTATTCCAATAATAGCGCCTAAAATAATACTATGAACAACCCCCACATGTGCCGATAAATACTCACCAACTTTGGAAGGAAGAAATTGATTCATGTATCCCGAAATAAGTAAAAATGATACCGCCGTTGCAGCGATAAATCCGCCAACAGCACCTTCCATTGTTTTTTTTGGGCTTATCTGTGGATTTAGTTTGTGCTTACCAAAAGTCATACCAACAATATAGGCCATGATATCTAATGCCCAGATAGTGAAAAGGACATAAAAAATTAACTCTTTGCCATACTTTAAATTTCTAATTAAAATAAAGAAAGAATAAAACCAACCAATATAAGCCACACCCCGTAAGGTAATAATTATTTTATTACTATAAAGAAACATCTTTCTAATTGAAAGTTCCAGTAAAAAAATAGAGAGTAGTATCAAAGAAATTACTATAGCCACAGGAGAATTCCAAAAAACATTCAACTCATACAAAAAAGCGGAAAGAATTAGTGTTATTGCCAAAAAATGACCTGTTAAAAAGAATGGCTCCTCATGATGATATGCCATATGATAAAACTCATTTAAACTCATTACTGCTATGCTGATAATAAAGACTAGAAAAGGTAAATACCCATAAGGCTCGTTGTCGTATAAAATAATAATAACCACGATAGGCGCTAAAACAGATATGGTCATTATTCGTTGAAGAAGCTTTTTGAAGGATATATTACGCATTTAAGCCACCAAATCTCCTATCTATTGTTGAAAAATGCTCAATTGCAGCCATTAGTAATTGTTTATTAAACTCCGGCCAATATTCAGGAGTTATCCATATTTCAGAATAGGCTGCTTGCCAAAGGAGAAAATTAGACAGTCTATTTTCACCACCTGTTCTTATGATTAATTCTGGGTCTGGAATTCCTGAAGTATAAAGATTATTGCTTATATTGCTTTCAGTAATTTCTTCGTTGTTATTAATTAGTTTTTTTATGGCCCCAGCGATCTCCTGCCTTGAGCCATAATTTACCAACAAATTAAGTTGCATTTTTGTATTACTATTGGTCAACTCTTCAGCCCAGATAATTTTTTTCTTAAGAGCGTCACTTAGGTCATTGAGCTCCCCTAAAAACTTTACTTTCACTCCTCGTAAGTGCAATTCATTAACTTCTTTAACTATAAGTTTATCTAGAATTGCCATAAGAAACTCTACTTCTTCTTTTGGTCTTTTCCAATTTTCTGTCGAAAAAACATACGCAGTTAAATATTTAATACCTAGAGCATAGGCATCTTTTATGGTGCGCTTTAAAGCCTTAATGCCTTCTTTGTGGCCTAAAGTCCGTGGTAATCCTTTTTTTTTTGCCCATCGCCCATTCCCATCCATAATTATTGCCACATGGTTGGGAATTGTAAGTTCTTTCATTATATTTCAGTAATCTCTTTTTCTTTATGTTTTAGTAAGTCTTCAACTATTACAATATATTTATCTGTTGTTTTTTGGATATCGTGCTCTATTTTCTTTTGGTTATCTTCACTTATTTCTTTATCTTTCTTGGTTTTTTCCATAAAGTCTCTACGAATATTTCTAATGGCAATCCTTGCTTCCTCCGCCATCTTTTTTACGAGCTTATCCAGCTCTTTTCTTCTTTCCTCGGTGAGAGAAGGAATAGTTATTCGCAAGTTAATACCATCATTGACAGGATTAAGACCCAAGTCCGCCTTAATAATTGCTCTTTCTACTTCGCCCATTGTGCCCCTATCAAAGGGTTGAATTATTAATATATTGCTGTCCTGCACATGAATAGAGGCTGTTTGTTTGATGGGCAGCAAAGATCCATAGCAAGAGACTTTTACTTTATTTAATATGTCCGGATTAGCTCTTCCTGTTCTTACCGTAGAAAAATTTTGTCTTAAACTTTCTATACTCTTATCCATTTTTTCTACTAATTCACTCATTACTAATCCTCCTATTTAATCAATATTAGAATAAATATCTACTACTGTATTTTTGTTCCAATATCTTCACCCAACAACACCTTACCAATATTACCTTTTACGCTTAAGTTAAATACTAACATTGGAATCTTATTGTCTTTGCTGAGCGTTATGGCGGTAGAGTCCATGACCCTTAAATCTCTTTGCAATACATCCATATAGCTTATTTCTTTAAACATCTTTGCCTCTGCATGGACTACTGGATCTTTATCATATACGCCATCCACTTTCGTGGCTTTCAAAATAACCTCCGCTCCGATTTCAACTGCACGAAGAACTGCTGTCGTATCGGTTGTGAAATATGGGTTACCTGTTCCTCCTGCAAAAATTACAACCCTTCCCTTTTCTAAATGTCTCAGTGCTCTTCTTAGTATAAATGGCTCCGCGACTTGTCTTATCTCAAAAGACGTCTGCACTCTGGAGGGCACTCCTATTGACTCTAAAGCATCCTGCAAGGCTAAGGCGTTCATAATTGTAGCCATCATACCCATATAATCAGCAGTTACCCTGCTCATACCATTCGCTGCCGCACTAAGCCCTCGAAATATATTGCCGCCACCAATTACTATGGCCAACTGAATACTTTTTTGTTTTATTATTGCTATTTCTTCTGCTAGGTCCTTTAAAAACTGGGGATCAATCCCATACTTTCTAGTTCCTAAAAAGGCTTCTCCACTTAATTTCAATAAAACCCTGTTGTACTTCATAATATTCTCCTAATTGTTACTATTATTACAAAATTACAAAAAAATGTCTACGAATCTGACATCATGCCTTTCGGAATACTTTACCTCAATAAATTACTTTCAAGAATTGCTCTCTGCTAATATTTGGATGAAAACGAGGCAGTAAGTTCTTTTCTTCAGCATGCATTATTCTTCCTAAATATTTTATTCCGGAAATTTCCTCAAGTATGATTGGGTTTTCTTTAGTGACATCATCTTCAATGCTTGGGTAATTATTCATTATAAATCCTATTACTTCGATATTACTTCTTGCAAGTTCTCTAAAGGTTAATAAGCTATGGTTTAAAGTTCCCAGTCTTGGGCTAACCGTAACAACCACTTTGCTGTTTAATTTTTTTATTACATCTATCATACTAAGTCTTTTAGTAACAGGAACCAAGACGCCGCCTACCCCTTCACAAATAATAAAGTTATAGGTACTTACAATTTTCTCAAAATCAGTTCGAATTTTATTTAGGTTTATCTCTACTCCTTCTCTTTTAGATGCCTGATATGGAGACATAGGAGCTTGGAGTATATATGAATTACTTTCATTTGCATTGAAATTGTTACCAGTTAGAAGATTTATCGTGGTTATATCCTCTGACACTACAGTATTATCAACGATTGATACCCCCGTTTGAACTGGTTTATAATAAAATGGCTTAAACTCTTTAAAATAATCTAGTAATACTGCGCACGTTATTGTTTTACCGATATTAGTATCGGTTCCTGTTATAAAAACATTTACTTTGCTTCTAGCCAATTTATTCCTACCCCAATGTTAACGGTTAGCGGCACTTTTAAAATAACTACGTTCTCCATGACTCTTTGTAAAATTTTCTTAACTTCACCGACTTCTTCTTCCTTAGCCTCCACGATTAACTCATCATGAATTTGCAACACTAATTTTGACTTATAATTTTTTAATTCTGAGTTAAGCTTAAGCATTGCTAATTTAATAATATCAGCTGCAGTCCCTTGAATGGGTGTGTTAATAATCATTCGATTAAGACCTTGCTGCTCCATTTTCCCCACATTGTTATAATTCTCAAAAAATCTTTTACGTCCAAACATTGTAGAAATGTAACCATTTTTTATTACAAAGTTGATGCTTTCATCCATATACCTTTTTATTTCCGGATACTTTTCAAAATATATGTTAATGTACTCAGCCGCTTCTTTTTGTCCAATTTTTAAGCGTTGAGACAAACCAAAAGCCTTCATCCCATAGGCAATTCCGAAATTTATCTCCTTGGCTTTCCTACGCATTTGAGCAGTTATCTCTATATTTGATACTCCAAATATTTCAGCAGCTGTTGCCGTATGTATATCAGCGTCTTGCATAAATGCATCTATCATCTTGCTTGCATTTGACATATGGGCAAGAATTCTTAACTCTATCTGAGAATAATCCGCTACGACTAAAGCATAACCCTCTTTGGCAATAAATGCTCTGCGTATTTTTTCGCCATACTCTGTTTTAATTGGAATGTTTTGTAAATTTGGGTCTGTACTGCTAAGTCTTCCAGTTGCGGCTACAGTAATATTAAAAGTAGTGTGAATTCTATCTTCCTCATCAACCATCCCTGGCAACACCTCAATATAGGTATTAAGCAGCTTTGCAATCTGTCGGTACTCTAACAGATACTGAGCTATTTCATAATCTGGAGCTAATTTTTCTAATACATCTACATCGGTACTATTTCCCGTTTTAACTTGTTTCTGGGTTGGCAGTGATAACTTATTAAATAAGATGTTCCCTAATTGTTTGGGTGAGTTAATATTAAATTTTTCTCCTGCTAATAGAAAAATGTTAGACACTAAGTCAGATATTTTGTTTTTAAAAAATTTTGCTAATTGTTTTAAATATTGAACGTCTATTTTAATTCCTTCTTTTTCCATGTAAAAAAGCACTTCAACTAGTGGATAATCAATCGTTTTATACACTGTTGCTAATTCCATCTCATTAATTTTAAGCAACAAGTGTTCATTCAATCTGTACATTGCCTCAGCTCTTGCGGCAAGGTGACAATTAGCTTGAATTGGTTGCACAGACTCCAATGAATTTACTTTTTGCTGCACTAAAAATTCTTTTAAAGGCAACAAATCATCACCCAGATAATTTCTAACCATTTTCTCAATACTTCTACTTGCCCCACTTGGTCTTAGTAAATAGTCAAAAATTGTTAAATCATGCTTAAACCCATTTATGTGGATTCCCTCTTTCAAAAATACATTTTTTATATACTTAACATCCAGACAGATTTTTTCCATTGTTGTGCTTTCCAAAAAATCTCTAAGCTTCTCAAAAACACTGATTTGTTCTGAAAACATTGGACCAAGGCTAGAGTTATTAATAATATAGTTATCTTGATAGTGATTTATAGGCAAGTAGTAGGCTTTTCCTCTGGTTAATGAGAAGCTTAACCCGACAATATTGTTTGCCTTACTTAATTCAAAATATATTGCACATAAGTTGCTGTTAGTTAGTTCATTTTGTAGCTCTACCCATTTTTGATCATTGTTTACAAGAATAGCTGTTACGATATTTTTCTTCACGGCTTCTGAGATGTTGTGCGTTAATCCAAACTTTTTCACAATATTATGCAGTTCATATTTTTCTAATACATCCGAAATGTTGTTTAACTCCAATTTATGTTCAATAAACTTAAAATTCATTGGCACATCGGTGTGAATGGTTGCTAGTTTTTTACTTAGATATGCCAAGTCTTTTTCTATTATTAACTTTTCTCGTATTCTTATTGGTGTAACTTTTTCAATATTTGAGTATATGTTATCTAGGTTATCAAATTGGGTAATTAATTGTAGAGCCGTTTTCTCTCCGATACCGCTAACTCCTGGAATATTATCTGAAGGGTCGCCCCTAAGCGCTTTGTAGTCTACAATTTGATCGGGTCTTAGGCTGTACTCTTTATACACACCTTGCGCATCTAATACTAACAGGTCGCTAATTCCTTTCTTGGTGATAATAATTTGTGTACGATTATCAACAAGCTGCAAAACATCTCTATCGCCTGTAAGAATATAGCTTAGGGTATTGGGTAATAACTCCTTAGACATTTTAGCCAAAGTCCCCAATACATCATCGGCTTCAAACCCTTCCTTTTCAAGGATTTGAACTCCAAGAGCAGTTAAGACTTCTTTAATTATCGGCAATTGTCCTCGAAATTCCTCAGGAGACTTTTCTCTATTTGCCTTATACTCTGGATACATTAGGTGGCGATGAGTAGGTGATGGTAAATCAAAAGCTACGCAGACAAAATCTGGCGTTTCTTTTTGTAGTATACTTAAAAACATATTCATAAACCCATAGAGAGCGTTTGTTGGTTGACCACTAATTGTAGTTAATCTTGGAACAGCAAAAAAAGCTCTATAGGCTATGCTATGACCATCTATGAGTAGAAGTTTTTTTATGCTAATAATTTGTCTCCCACAGCCCAATTTTCTCTACTTACTTCATCAAAAACCACATAGGTAGCATCCTTTGGTTTTTTTGCAACACGCAACAGAGAATCCACAATATCCTTTGCGATTTCTTCCTTTTGCTCTTTTGTCAGACTTCCCGCAACTTTAACATTTACATATGGCATATTCATCACCCCTTTCCTTTTATTATAATTCATTTTTCCTAATTAATATATTATAACAATTGTATGTTAGTAGTTACGTTGGCATTACTTATTCCTCTCTTAAATATAGCAACGGCCTATTTGGCCAACAATTTGTATTGAGAATTTATTCATTGTAATGAATAATAACCATCATGAAGGTTTTGTTAATTCAACCGCCAATTGAGGATTATTATATAACGGAAATACGAACTTATCCTCTTGGTTTGCTATACTTAGCCAGCTACTTAAAACAAAACGGTTATGAAGTACGCGTATTGGATGGACTTAATCCACTCACAAGAAAGACTATTTCCATTCCGAAAGACTTCCATTATCTAAAGAGTATCTATAGCGAAAAAGAGGTAGGGCCAATTAAACTTTATGGGGCCTACTACAGATTTGGTCTAAGTAATGAAGAAATCGTAGAACAAGTAGTAACTTTTAATCCAGATATTATCGGTATTACAAGTAACTTTACAGCTTATTTCGAAACCTTAGCCAGCCTTTGTAGTGACATAAAATTAGCACTACCCCATTCCAAAATAATACTAGGTGGATATCATGCCAACGTGTTTAAAGAAAAAATTCTGCAAGACTTTAAGCAAATTGATTATATTTCAACTGGGCCAAATGAGGCTAGCTTTCTAAAGTCGCTTAACCTTAATCCCACAAAAGACGTTTGTTTTAGTGAATTAATTCCCGATCGTTCTTTTATATTAGCCAATAACTACAAAATGCATAAGCAGAACTTCACCTTTATAACGGCTACTCGAGGATGTTCACAAAATTGTTCCTTTTGCACCGTAAAAACCATGCATGGAAGTGTTTTTCATCAGCGACCCGTTGAAAAAGTTATCGAAGAAATGCTTGATGCCTATACTAATTATAATATTAGGGTTTTTGATTTTGAGGATGACAATTTAAGCCTAAATCGCAACTGGTTTATGAACCTATTGGATAAAATAATTATTACTTTCACAAATAATGACCTGTGTTTATATGCTATGAATGGCATTGCTGTTAATAATTTAGACGAAGAAGTCTTATTAAAGATGAAGAATGCAGGATTTAAATCCCTAAACATATCCCTAGTTAGTGCTCAAGATGAAACAAAGAAAAAACTGCTTCGACCATTTTTTAATGATCAGTTTGAAAAAACCTTGGCTATTGCCAATAAGTTGGAATTTGACGCCACAGTATACTTAATTTTAGGACTACCTAAACAAAGGAAAGAAGAGATAGAATCATCACTCCACTACTTGTCGAAATTTGACGTTCTTATAGCTCCTTCCATTTACTATCCCCCTCCTGGGGTCTCAGGCATTGATGAGTCATTTTTTAATTTTACTACTGTTGCAAGCTGGAAGTTTGCTCGATCCACAAGCTTTTCTATTGAAACTGATCTTATTAAAAGGTCTGACTTGGTTTACTACTTCCAGTACATTCGCCTACTTAATTTTATACAACTATTACGAAATAAACATAACACCGAAATCCATTTAGACTTCTTAAATTCGCTTTCAAAGAAAAATGTGTACACAAAAAATTTATCCTTAGAGGCTGAAGAAATAATTGGAATCGCTCAATTAAAGCATTTTATGCAAACAGGGGAAATTTGCAGGATCTATAAATAGCTGGCAATATGGTTCCTTGCCTAGGCTGACTAATTTTTCTATAATGTTAAGCCTATGAATTATACTGAAAATCCGAATATTTTTGTTTACCCCAAGGAATACCAAGTAATTGTTATTGGTGGGGGGCATGCAGGTTGTGAAGCGGCACTTGCGAGTGCGCGACTTGGAGCTTCTACGCTACTACTAACCATTAGTTTAGATAAAATTGGGTGGATGCCCTGTAATCCAGCCATTGGGGGGCCAGCGAAAAGCCATCTAGTCCACGAAATAGATGCTCTGGGTGGACAAATGGCCATAAATACGGATAAGACCTATATTCAGATAAAAATGCTAAACACCTCTAAGGGACCAGCGGTGCAAAGTCTTAGAGCCCAGAGCGATAAATTTGCCTATCACCAGGAGATGAAAAATACCCTTGAATTTCAAGAAAACCTTGATATTAAAGAGGCTATGGTAAAAGAACTGGTTGTTCAAGATAACCTGATACAAGGTGTTATTACTGAAATGGATGTGCTTTATCGGTCAAAGAAAGTCATATTGGCAACGGGAACATTTTTGAATGGCCTTATTCATATTGGTATGAAAAGTATGAGCGCTGGAAGAGCCGGAGAGTTTCCCTCTATTAATCTTGCCAATAACTTAACTGAGCTTGGCTTTGATATGATTCGCCTAAAAACAGGAACTACTGCAAGGGTGGATAAGAAAACCATCGATTTTTCTAAAACTATTTCTGAAAATGGAAACGATTTAAAAATGAAGTTTTCTTTCACGGAATCCGATCCCACAAATAAACAATACCCTTGTCATTTGGTTTATACAAACCATAATACGCACGACCTTATTCGCAATAATTTAGATCGATCCCCCTTATATTGCGGCAATATTTCCGGTGTTGGCCCACGATACTGTCCAAGCATTGAGGATAAGGTCGTGCGTTTTAGTGATAAGGAAAGGCATCAGTCTTTTTTGGAACCCGAGGGTGAACACACGGCTGAAATCTACACGCAGGGACTGTCCACTAGCCTTCCTCAAGATGTACAACTATATCTGCTACAAACTATTAGTGGCTTAGAAAAAGTTGAAATAATGCGACCCGCTTATGCAATAGAGTATGACGTCATTAAACCATATCAACTAAACTATACTTTGGAAACCAAATTAGTTTCAGGCTTATATTCAGCAGGTCAAATTAATGGAACGTCTGGCTATGAAGAAGCTGCAGCGCAAGGTCTTATCGCCGGCATTAATGCAGCACTAAGCTGCCTTGATAAAGAAGAATTGGTTTTAGCGCGCGAATCATCCTATATTGGAACCCTAATCGATGACCTTATAAATAAAGACATTAATGAGCCCTATCGAATGTTTACCTCTCGCTCAGAGTATCGATTACTGCTTCGTCAGGACAATGCTGATATTAGGTTAACTGATATTGGTTACAAGGTAGGATTAATTGATGAAAAACGTTATTGCGCTTTTCTTATAAAAAAAGAGAACATTGAAAAAACCCTAGTTATACTAAAAATTTTATACATCACCCCTAGTAAAATTAATGTTGAGAAGCTAGCTAATTACGGTGAAAAATTACTAAAAAAAGAATCTCTATATTCCCTTTTAAAGCGCTCAAGCATTAACTTTGATTGCCTCTATCTTCTTTGTTCCGATTTTACTCCAAATTTATCTATGGAGGAAAAACAGGCAATCGAAATTCAAGTTAAATATGATGAATATATTATACGAATGTATGAGCAAATAAAGAAACAACAATCATTTTCCGAGAAAAAAATACCCAATAATTTTGATTACAACCAAATTTATGGTCTAAAAAAAGAAAGCATGGAAAAATTAAAGCGAATAAAACCTCAAAATATTGGACAGGCATCGAGAATTGCTGGCGTTTCACCTGCCGATATTGCCATACTCCTAGTGGCTTTAAAAAAGGTTTGTTAAATAAACTTTTCAGACTCGCAAGCTTCAGCAACTAAAGCATCCGTATCCATGAAACCATTGGCTATAGGCCACTTCCATCGAAGCCACGAAAAGGGCGTAAATTGTGGCGTTTTATTATAATACCAACGCTTAAACTCACTTTGCACTAACAGCTTTTTGGACAAATATTTAACTTTTTCTATAAACTCTAGCTTTCGCTTTTTTGTTGCATTGTAAACCGAATATTGTGGCGTTTTCTGGCTAAATTGCCGCACTACTTTTTTCAGGTCACCAAAGTGCATGCGTAGTGACTCAATTATAGGGTCAATATAGCTATACTCCCCTAATTCATTGGCGTCTAGCTGGCCAGGTGCCAACTCGGCAGAGGGTGGTCGATGAATCATTTTATCTGTAATTGCCATTTCTCCTTGTGATTTTAGCCATTTCAAATACTCAATAACCATTGTTGCTGGTAGCGAAGCAAGAATGGGTAAGCCTAAGAGATCGCCACCAATTGTTCCATAGCCCATTGCAGCCTCAGAAAAATTTGTTGTATTAATAACAACTCTGTTCTCTTTGTTGGCTATAGTCCAAAGGATTGTTGCTCTTATTCTGGCTTGAAGATTTTGGTGTGCAAGGCTCGTTTCCTCAACATTAAGGTCCGTTGTTAAATCATCTACCGCCTTATCTATCGGAATCTCTCTGACCTCTATTCCAAGCTTCTTCGACAAATCCATGGCAATACTTTTTGACTGCTCTTGCGTGTAAAGGCCCATTCGATAAGGCATCATAATACCGAGCACAGAGGCTGCACCTAAATGCCTTTTTAGTATACAGGCCACCGCCGTTGAGTCTTTACCTCCGGATAATCCCAAAATAGTCTTGGGCGCCTCTATTTTACTTTTAAAAAAATAGTCCTTCAAATATAAACCCATAAGGCCATCCAGTTCCGCCATGCCACTGTGCTTTTGTTTCGTTTTTTGAGGCACCAAGTTATCCGTATCTAGCACAAGCAAATCCTCACTAAACGCCTTCATTTCATGAACAAGCTGCCCGACTTTATTAACAACAAAGCTTCTTCCACCGAATATTAATTCATCTTGAGCGCCAACAACATTTAAAAAAATTATTGGCGTTTTATAATGTTTTGCCATTCTTTGGTTCATTTTCAGTCTTAGTTGTTGCTTACCAATATAATCTGGACTAGCGGAAATATTTACAACAAAGCTGATTTTTTCTCCGCTTATTTTCTCTTGCTCAAAAAGGTGTTCAATAGGGTCATGCGCATATAACCTATAGCCAGAGGCGGGAACCCCAAACTTATTATTCCAACCATCTTCACATATTACAAATCCAACCGTATTCCCTAAAATTTTCTTTGGCAAAACATTCTTTATCGAGGCTGGCTCGAACCACCGATTTTCATCAAATTCACCATAGGCCGGCAAGCAAACTTTGTCTTGGCACGACTCCTGCTCTTGAGGAATAAATAGCTTAAAAGTATTGTAGAGGTGCTTTGCTCCCTTATTTGCTTGCGGATTTCCCCTTACCAAACCAACACCTATACCGATATCCATTTTCCTTGCGGCTTGTTTAATTTTCCCCCATATAGCCTCTGTTTTTTCGATTAATTCTTGATTAAAAAATAGGTCTTGAGAATAATAACCGTTTAAGGATAATTCTCCAGCAATTAGCAATTGAGCCCCTTGCTCTTTAGCTTTTTTCATATACGCAATTATCTGAGCACCATTATGTGCGGGGCTACCCACAACGGGATTAAACTGAAGGAGAGCAATTTTCATATACAAATCTTAGCACTTAATATTTTTCACCGCAACACCCTTCACCCTAGTGTTACACACCAAATGTTTCACGTGAAACATTCTAAAAAGAAGCATTGAACCGAAAACCAGTAAACCAAAAGCAATCATCTAATAACCAAACAAAAACCCTTCAATACTACACCCAATACTACCCCCTAACGCCCTCCTGCTAAGGTTTTTAGCGAAATGTTTCACGTGAAACATTTCGCTAAAAACGAAAACATCAACATCTTTCATTGCATTTATGGCCCATTGGGTCTTATTGCTTTACATTTTTGTATGCTATACTTGCTTTTATGAACCTAATAGAAATAAACAGCATGGATTATACAAAGCTTATAGATTTTCTGTATGAAGAAAATCTACAGTATAACCTTACAGGGATTAAAGAAAAGAAGGATATGTATACAAAACATATCCTTGATTCTTTGTTTCTTTCCGATTACATCACAATCAACAACCTTGCAAATAAGGAATTGCTTGATATCGGAACGGGTGCTGGGTTCCCCGCGATAGTCCTTGCAAAGGAACTTCTCAATATTAAGGTTTTTGCACTAGACTCTGTGAGAAAAAAAACACTGTTCGTTGATAAAGTTATTAATAAATTTAAAATAGCCAATCTGTTTTCACATTGTGATCGTGTTGAAACTTATGCCTTGCAAAATAAAAACCGTTTTAGCCTTGTTACCGCACGTTCAGTGGCCGGCTTAAACGTCCTCCTAGAATATGCCGCGCCCTTACTTATGAAGGGTGGAAGCTTGCTCGCCATGAAAAGCATTGAAATAGAGGAAGAGCTGCTTTGTTCAAAAGAGACTCAAACCCTTACAGGGCTTGAGTTCTGTGGCAATTTTTCTTACACTTTATCTGATCAAAAAAGACACATTCTTGCTTTTCGGAAAATTAATGAACCCGAAGTTTGTCTTCCACGGAAAATTGGCTTAGCTAAAAATCAACCACTAAGGAGGTAGTTATGGCAGAAATATTATCTATTGTTAACCAAAAAGGTGGTGTTGGAAAAACAACCACAACGGTAAGTATGGCCGCTATACTTGGGAAAAAAGGCAAAAAAACTTTAATTGTTGACTTGGATCCTCAAGCCAATGCAACAAGTGGGTTAGGGTTATATGAGGCCAATTTTTCATTCACAATCTATGATGCATTAATTAAAGCTATAGACGTAAAGAAAGCGATTTATCCTTCTGCTGTTAATAATTTGTTCATTCTACCCTCTTCCAAAGACCTTGCTGGGGCGGAAATTGAATTGGTTTCTGAGTTTAATAGGGAACGTTTCTTACAAAACTGCCTTGCGACCATTCGTGACCAGTATGATTATATTTTAATTGACTGCCCTCCTTCGCTAGGGCTGTTAACCATTAACGCTCTTACGGCCAGTGACCAGGTTTTGATACCCGTGCAATCTGAGTATTATGCACTGGAAGGCTTAGCCAGACTTACTGCAACTATTGAAATGGTGAAGAAGGCTTTAAACCCAACCCTTCAGCTTAAAGGAATAATTGTAACCATGTTTGACAGCAGAATCTCCTTAAGCAGGCAGGTTGAGGAAGAGGCCCGTAGTTTTTTTAAGGAGAAGGTTTTTGAAACCGTCATTCCTAGAAATGTTCGACTTAGCGAAGCTCCGAGTTTTGGAGAGCCCATTTCTGTTTATGACAAAAAATCTAAAGGTGCTAAAGCCTATAAAAACTTAGTAAAGGAGATCTTTTATGTCTAAAAAATTAGGAAGGGGTTTATCCGCACTTATTCCAGACTACTCCAACATTAAAGAAGAAGTATTAATTGAAGATAAAAACTCGTTAAAGGAGATTGCTATAAATTTAATAGTTAATAATAAATTTCAACCAAGAATGACCTTTAATACAGAGTCTATTAATGACCTTGCGCAGTCAATCAGCGCTAATGGCTTAGTGCAGCCAATAGTTGTTCGCTCAACTGATAATAATAGCTACGAATTAATCTCAGGAGAACGCCGCCTAAGGGCTGTTAAAACTCTAGGTTATGAAACAATCCCAGCTATTATAAAAAAAGACGTTTCTGATAGCAATAGTATGCTTATGGCGTTAATTGAAAACATTCAGCGCGAAGACATTAACCCTCTTGAAGAAGCTCAAGCCTATGAAATGATTATTTATCATCACAATTATACACAACAACAACTCTCCGAGGTCTTAGGTAAAAGCAGATCCGCTATAACAAATACCTTGAGGTTACTAGAGCTCAGTGATATGGCGAAGCAAGCTCTTTTAACTTCCATTATTAGTGAAGGGCATGCGAGAGTTCTTTTGCATTATAAAGACCACTCCAAACAAGACATGCTTTTGAAACAAATTATTGAGAAAAAATTAAATGTTAGAGATGCAGAAAGAATTATTAATAAGTCGACTAAAACTGTCAATAAGAGCGTTAGCAAGAAATTACTCACTGGTTGTAAGTTTAGTGTAACCTACTCTAAACGTAAAAATAGTGGCAATTTTGTTGTTAATTACAATAGTTCTGAGCAATTTGAGCAAATTAAAAACCTACTGTTAAATGCCTAATATCGGTTCGGTAGCTTTAAAAAACAATATAATACTTGCTCCCTTAGCTGGCGTATCGGATTATCCACTTCGCCAACTTTCAAGGGATTTTGGCGTTGGTCTAACTTATACAGAAATGATTTCAGCTGAAGGTATTTACAGGAATAATCACAAAAGTAAGCATTTTACATTTGTTAAGAATGAACATCCTATTTGCGCACAAATATTTGGAAATAACCCCGATGTCATGGCTTACGCCGCCAGTTATTTTGAGGACCAAGGTGCTGATATTATTGATATAAATTTTGGTTGCCCTGTTCCAAAAGTAGCTAAACAAGGCTCAGGGGCAGCCTTAGCAAGAAATACTAAACAAGCAGTAGCTATTATCAGCTCCGTAAGAAAGGCGCTTAGTGTTCCGCTTACTATCAAAATGCGGCTTGGCTGGTCTGCCGCCGAAGAGAACTACCTTGAACTATCACGGCAAGCTGAAAAGGAAGGCGTAAACGCTATTTGTTTACACCCTCGCTACGCTACTCAAATGTACACTGGCCAATCTAATTGGGATAAATTATTATTACTAAAGCAGCAATCAAAGATTCCTATTATTGGGTCTGGTGATATTAAAAAATCTATAGACATTACAAACCATTTATCCCAGTATGGCGCTGATTATATTATGATTGGCCGCGGGCTCCTTGGTAATCCTTGGTTAATCTCTGAGTATTTACAAACACCGCCTAAACACATTAAGGATACTATTGAACTTCATTTTAAATACATGGTGGATTTTCATGGAGAGGCTAAAGCCGCTAAACTGTTTCGAAAATTTATTAGTAAATACTTGAAACATTTTTCTAACGCTAAAGAGTTGAAAGGGCTTGGGAATAAACTATCCGGTTTACTTGACCTGCAAAATCTCCTAGGATTAATAAATGTTTAATATTGTTCTTTTTCAGCCTGAAATTCCCCCCAATACTGGCACTATTGGGCGACTGTGTG
>CAIUUT010000144.1 GCA_903902445.1 uncultured Candidatus Marinamargulisbacteria bacterium | reverse complement strand
CTTTTTCCTTGTTACTCAATGTCACTCCTCCTGTCATCTGTATTACTCCTTTTTACTTTTTTAAAAGAAGTCTATTTTATACCATAGAGTGACATTTCTACTTTGCTCAGGGGTGACATTATCACTTTGGGCTAACAAAGATCAGGATGACTCTTGCCTCCATTACTAAATTAGAGGACAATAGAGAGACTATGAAACCTGTAATGTCAGTTGTTATTGGTACCTTCAATCTCCAAGATAAACTTGCTTTAGTCCTTGATTCGTTTAATAAGCAAACCTTAGACCCTCAACAATTTGAAGTCATTGTCGTCGATAGCCAAAGCACCGACGAAACAAGTGTTATGATTGGTAAGTTCCATAGTAAATATAAACTTCGCTATATTATTCAGGAAAACAAAGGAAAAACAGCGGCCAGAAATACAGGTATTAAAGAAGCCAAGTCTGATCTACTATTAATAACAGATGCCGATATGATTGCCCATCCAGATTTGCTCGCGCAACATTTAAAACTCCAAGAAAAGTACAAGAAAGAAGTTGTCATAGAGGGAAATACGATGGTGTTAACACAGGAATCCTTGCCGGCAGAAGATTTTATTCGTAGACCGTATATCACGCACAAAGTAGAGAATGAACAGCAATTAGGGTTTTATTATTGTTTGTCGGGTAATTTATGCATCCCCAAAAAAATGTTACTTAATTATGGAATGTTTGATGAAAGCTATAGCAGTTATGGTTGGGAAGATATTGACTTAGGCTACCGCCTCCTCAATCAGGCTGGCAAGAAACTTATTTTTGCGCAAAAGGCTTTAAATTATCACTTTCATGTCTGGACTGAGCTAGCAGAGTTGCAAAGAAGGCAAAAGATGGGTGAATCCGTGCATATTTTATTAAATAAGTTTCCGCAGTTAAAACATTTTACTGGGGTTCATCTTTTGAATAAACTATTATATAATTTTTTTAGTAAAAATGAGAATATTATCCAAAATTGGTTAAATGATATAACCAATAACAGCAAGGTTAGCAGGTTTAAAAAATTGATTTTACGGGAATACTACTATCAGAAAGGCTATAATTTAGCTAATATTCATTGCTAAATGACTTTCCCCTAAGTATAATAATTTTAGTCTAGTTAAGGAGTATGGATATTTATGGCGTTAAGTGATTCCGAAATTGCGCATTTAGAACCAATTTTTTCTGCAGCCATTCAGGATGGGGCTAATGTTCTTGGGCAAATGCTTAATTCTGAGTTTAATTCAGGAAGGATTTCTATTAAAGAGGTTACTTTGAAGGATATGCCGCACATTTTTGGTGGAAGTCAAAAAATTATTTCTGGTATCTATATGCAGTACAATCTTGATAGGAAACTGACAGATTCAGATTTATCCTTTTCGGGTCATGTGCTACTAACCTTTAAAATAGAGTCAGCTTACGAAATAGCGGCTATTCTTACTCAAGATCTTGATGTCCCGCTCGACAAGATTGGGGGAATGACCGATTCAATATTTGGTGAAATTGGTAATGTTTTTGGTACAACCTTTCTTAGTTCCTTGGCTAACAAATCGGGTTTCGTACTCATGCCCACAATTCCTACGGTAATAAACTATAAAGCCAATGCCATTTTGGATTATGTTAACGCGAGAATTTCAGCCAAAGAACCAACAATTTTATTGATACAAACCAATATAAAAAATGAGAAACTTATGATTGATGGAAAGTTTTATGTCCTTCCTGACGATTATAAAAGTATTATAAGAATGTTTTCTAAGACTGCCTAGTATTCCAAGAAGAGACCACCATGAGATTTATTAAGTTATTTTCTTTATTATTATTGTTTATACTTGTTGCCCTTTTTCTTTTTTTATATAAAGTTAGTTATCGTTTCACTGATGAGAAATTTGGTGCCAAATATGTTGTAAAATACCGAGCGAGCATGGTCTTTGCCTTTTACAACAATCACTTTATTCAAGAAGATATTATTAGTGAATTAGTCGGTGTGGAAAAAACTTTTATGCGTAATAAGCCCTTTAGTGAGATCTCTTTCTTCAATAAGAATAGAGATGTCGAGATTAGGGTTAGTCCAGAATTTTATTCTGTTTTATCTTTTGGCAGTAAACTTTATGAGGTTTCTCAAGGGGCATGGGATCCTTCGGCATTCCCTTTGCTCAAGTTGACTAAGGAAAACAAGGTGTCTCCCAACTTTGAACAGCTGGAGCAAGCCAAAAAATCGGTAGGTTATAATAATATCATCATACTCAATGATAATTTTGTCCGCAAGCAGTTGCCGGACTTACAAGTTGATTTTAGCTCAATTCTCAGCGGCCATATTGTCGATAAGATTGCGCATGCCCTAGATAGTTATGGGGTCAAGAATTATATGGTTCATTACGAAACAGTTTCTTTAGCCAAAGGTAAGGGTAAGTCAATAAAAGGCTGGAAGGTTGAAACGGGCTATCCTTTAATTGTAAGTGGAGATGCTAAAGTTCATACCTCCATATATTTGCAAAATTCGGCAATGTCCAGCTTGCGGATAACTCAAAGTAATAATGACCCTCGCTATATAGACCCCCGCAATGGTTGTCAGGTTAGTTCAAATATATTCCAAATAAACGTGGTGGCTCCCAGCGGTAAGATTTCCCAAGGGATGGCTTGTGCTTTATTGATAATGGGTAATAAAGACGGATTGGCTTCGTTGACACGACTAAAAGGTGTTGAGGCCATTATCCTAAATAGTAAAATCGACGGTATGTTTTACTCTAAGTCTGCAGGTTTCCCTCTAGATTAATTACGTGAATGCCCAAAACATAAATAATATGGAAAGCCAGAGTAATTACTATATATCCTCAGTAAACGATGGGAATATTGCCCTCCATACAAGCTTGTCAGCGTTGGAGGCCCAGCAAAATAGAGCGGCTATTGCTGCAAAACTTGGTTTCTCTGTGCATAAATTGGTATCGATGCAGCAGGTTCATCAAGCAAATGTCCATATCGTCGACTCACAAGATGCGGGCAAAGGTTCACAGGATTGGGATAGTGCCCTCCCGCAAACAGATGGATTGGTTACCAATGTACGAGGCCTAGTTCTATTAGCTCAAGGAGCCGATTGTCCACTATTATTGTTTCACGACAAAAAAATGAGTGTTATTGGGGTAGCTCATGCTGGGTGGAAAGGGGTGGTCGCCGGTATAGCGATAAAAATGTTAGAGACGATGCACCAAGCGTTTAATTGTCACTTAGAAGATATCGAAATTACCATCGCGCCTCATGCTGGTGCTTGTTGTTACGAAGTGAGTCAGGATTTTATTCCAAATTTTAGTGCATTCCCTCCAGAAGTATTCATTCTTAGGAACCGCAAGCTTTTTTTAGATTTAGACAGGGCGCTTGTTTGGCAACTTACGCAAAATGCAGTAAAGCACATTAACCTCCTAGATATATGTACCATCTGTTCCAACGATTATTTTTCTTTCCGCCGAGAAAAAGATAGGGCAGGTCGCTTTGGACTTTTTGCCTGGCTATGATCTGGACATCAATCCAAAAGAATGGCAAGGTTTAGCTCAAAATTCAATTGAAAAAAACTCGGAAATTTGGTATGGTAAGACTCGATCTTAATAAATTAAGGAGATGAAATAAATGGCATATAAAATTGGTGATGAGTGTATTAACTGTGGTGCATGTGAAAGTGAATGTCCTGTAGAGGCTATTTCCGCTGGAGCAGATAAGCGAGTTATAGATGCTGATGTTTGTACAGAGTGTGGTATGTGTGCTGACACCTGTCCAGTAGAAGCTATAGCGCTATAATTAGTACTTACTAACTCTATTTTATTTATTTACGTTATTGGCAAGTTGAGTTTTTGCTAATTTACGTATCTTGAGTAATGTTTTCGTAACAATAGAGTCGAATCAGTGTCAACCCAAAGTAGAAATGTCACCTTTTGTGCAAAGTAGAAATGTCACTTTTTGATAAATTAAGCAATTTGTTTTTTCAATAACATAAGTTGATAAGAACGTTTTTTATAAGGATGAGAATTTGGTGGTGCATGCT
>CAIUUT010000143.1 GCA_903902445.1 uncultured Candidatus Marinamargulisbacteria bacterium | reverse complement strand
TAATAAATCATCATAATAATCGATACTACAATATGGATTGTCCTGAAATTACAGATTTTGAGTACGATACTTTAATTAAAGAATTGGAGTATTTGGAAGCTAATTTCCCGCAGTTTGTTGTGCCAAACTCTCCATTGCATCGCCTTGGCGGTGAATCACGAGAGGCTTTTTCTCGAGTTGCTCATTTACTGCCTATGATGAGCTTATCAAATTCCTATTCTTTAAAGGAGTTGGAAGAATTTGATAAGCGTGTAAAAAATGAACTTAGTAAAGATGTCTCTGTGGCTCAAGAAATTGAATATTTTTGTGAACTGAAAATTGACGGATTGGCCATTAGCTTGATATATGAAAGAGGTGAGCTTATCCGCGCTGTTACAAGGGGTGATGGAAGCTTTGGGGAGGATGTAACCAATAACATTCGAACCATTATGGATATACCTCTTATGATTGAGTATGAAAAAAATGTGGAATTACGTGGAGAAATATACTTAGAAAAAAGACAGTTGGATAGAATAAATCTTGAGCGAGAGAAACAGAATCTTGCCAAATTTTCCAACACTAGAAATGCAGCCGCAGGTACGATTCGACAATTAGACCCAAAGATAGTTGCTAAACGTAATTTGCGGTTTTTCTCTTATTTTGTAGCAGAGCCGAGTAAGCATAACCTTAAAACACAGGAGGAAGCCTTAAGTAAGATTCATAGCTTAGGAGTAAAAACGAATCCTTATGTAAAAAAGTGCAAGAGTATGCAGGAAGTTATGGAATACATTACTCTTTGGCAAACAAGAAAAGAGGAACTGGATTATGAGATTGATGGTGTGGTGGTTAAGGTAAACTCTTTTCGTTTTCAAGAATTATTAAGAAGCACGTCCAAGTCACCGCGTTGGGCGATAGCCTATAAATATATGGCGCAAGAGGTGAAGACCAGTATCAAGGAAGTGGTTTTCCAAGTTGGAAGACAGGGCAGTATTACTCCAGTGGCTTTTTTTGATCCCGTGCAGGTTTCGGGAGCTTTGGTTTCTAAAGCTACTTTGCATAACATAGATTTTATTAAAGAAAAGAATATTGGAATTGGCGACGAAGTAGTCATTAAGCGAGCTGGTGAGGTAATTCCCGAAGTGGTAATGGTGGCCCACAAACCTGAAAACTCGCAGCCCATCATCTATCCTGAAGTGTGTCCGATTTGTGGCTCTAAATTGGTGCAGGAAGAAGGATTGGTAGCGATTGTTTGTCCAAACTTGGCTTGTCCTGGTAGACTGAAAGCACAACTTCTGCACGTTGTTTCTCGTGATGTTTTATATATAGAGGGCTTAGGGGAAAAACTTATTGGCCAGTTGTGCGATAACGGAATTGTTACCTCTTGGTTGGATATATTCTCTTTAAGTCCGCAGTCCTTTCAAGGGCTGGAACGTGTGGGTGAAAAATCCATCAGTAACATTCTGCAGGAAGTGCAAAAAGCTAAATCATTACCACTTGAAAAGGTTATTTACGCTTTGGGAATTAAATTTGTGGGAGAAAAAACAGCTCAAATCTTGGCGGAAAATATAGTAACTATAGAAGATTTAATTGCCAAACAAGTTAATGAGTATCTGTCAATAGAAGGGGTGGGAGAAAAAACGGCTCAGGCCATTTTTGACTTTTTTCAAAATGACGACAATCGGCAATTAGTAATTCGGCTCAAAGAGCTAGGTTTTACAATGCTAAATAAAACGAAAAAAGTAAGTGATAAATTAGTGGGAAATACTTTTGTTATAACAGGTACAATGCATGCTCATTCCCGTGAAGAGTTAGAAAAGATTATTGGCGATAATGGGGGGAAGGTGACTGGTTCCGTTTCTAAAAAAACAAGCTTCTTAGTGTTGGGTGATGACCCAGGCTCAAAGTATACGAAAGCCCAAGCGTTAGGTGTTAAGGTTATTAGTGAGCAGGAATTGTTGAAATTGGTGAAGAGTGATCAGTAATGAGTGATGAGTGAAGGGGTAAGGACTACAAATTATGTATATTGGTATCGATTTAGGGAGTAGAAGTATAAAAATTGTCAGTTTGGACGACAAATTAGAGCTTGTGAGTACGCATATTTTTAACTCTATCGATTTTTATAAGAATTATGGAAAACTGGAAAATGGTTGCTTTAAACTTGATTTAACAAAACTTGAAATTACAAATGCGGACAAAATTACCACAACGGGTTATGGTAAACACAATGTGCAAATAGAGAATGTTAAAAGAATATCAGAGCAAAAAGCGCACGTTCTGGGGGCTATTACTCAAGTCGGACTGGACGACTTCATTCTCTTGGATATGGGGGGGCAGGACACGAAAATAATTGAAGTGCAAAATAAGCTCATCATGGATATACAAATGAATGACAAGTGTGGGGCGAGTTCGGGAAGATATTTGGAAAATATGGCTACCATTTTGCAGATCGATTTAGCGCAGTTGAGTCAATATAGTGAGAATTGGATAGAGATAAGTACTACCTGTGCGATTTTTGGAGAGTCGGAAGTTCTTGGTAAAATTTTTGAAGGATATTCTCGAGAGTGTTTGGCTGCCAGTGTAAATTATAGTTTATATAAGCGAGTTGCGCCTTCGCTCATCCGCTATTCAGCGCCAACAATAATATTTACGGGAGGAGTAGCCCTAAATGGAGCACTTTTAAGTATACTGCGTCAAGAGACGTGCAAAGAGGTCATTGTACCCATTGAGCCACAACTTAATGGAGCAATCGGTGCGGCTGTTTATGGTAGTTTTTAAAAACAAGTATCTCACTGTATTGACTGATGTTTGAGGAAAAATGATAATAATTTGTTGATTTATGTTAGGTTTCTTTAAATAATTTTCCTTCAATAAATAATTTGCATTAATGTATTCTTGTTTGTATAATAAATGGAATAAATATATCTGGAGGTTTTGCATATGAAAAAAGTGATTATTGTTTTATTTATTCTAGGTTGTATGTTATTTGCTGAAGAAAATGTTTTTAATGGTTTAATTGACAATTTTGAGGATAGCAACATTACCGAGGCTCCAAATTGGTGGACATTTGGTAATAGTGAGCAAGAAGTGGTAGAGACTGGAAAGTTTAATAAGGATCCGCTATATAAATATCTAGGTAAATACTATATGCAGATTACCGGTAAAACCAAAGAATATTACATCGGTGGTATGGGCGCTTACTTAGCTGGAGATGCTTCAAATGACACCCACTTAAAGCTTTATGTGTTAGGTAATGGTCCAGATAGCGGTAAGTTAACAATTCAATTATATGATGATGATAATGGTACTACTGAGTTGGAACAAGATAAAGCCAATAACTATGAACCAATTAATGATGATAGAATTGAGTATTCTATGAATGTAACGTGGAAAGGTTGGAAAGTTGTATTACTTCCACTTCCTCTTAACGGTCAAAAATCTCCTTTTAAAGATACGAACCCAAAAGTTGGAGACAATATTTGGAACCCAGACCATAAGGCTGGCTCCGGTGGTTTTCTTCACTTCCAATTCATTTTCTTAGCAACTACTAAGACTGGTGATATCAATATTGGTGTGGATAATATAAAATTATTAAACTTAAAGGGAGGAGTTGGAAAGAATAATGAATTCTAAACAACTTTGGATCGTCACATTACTCGGTTTATTTTTGGTAGGCATGGCAAGTGCGGCAACACAGCAGCAGTCCTATGTGCAAGTGATGCTTTCAGTGAAAAGCACCTTTGAGCTCAGTGTAGATAGAAATATTGTAGATTTTAAAAGCATGAATCCTGGTGAAGTAAAGATGGATATGCCAGATAATGAAGGCATAAAAGTTAATGTTAAGTCTAATAACGGCAGACCATGGTACTTGAAGATCAGCGACCAGTTTGAATTATCCAATGGAGAGGATGTTATTCCAAATAACGATTTTCTTTGGTCTGGTTATGCGTCCAAAGCGGCCACGGGTGTTTGGCACGGGAAGGGTGATGACAGTTTTTCATTAACTCCAGCCCTAGCTTACGCAGCGGGTGTTAATGAGTATAATAATATTCCTAATGGGACGGACACTTACTTTAAATTTGGAGTTAAAGTTCCTGTAAAACAAAATAGTGGAATTTATCGTTCTATTATTGCTTTTACATTAACGGAATAACTCATGATGAAGAAGCTTGTTTTCTTCACCTTAATCTTATCCTCACAGATAGCTTTTTCTGCTATTTCTCTAACGATTTCTGAAAATGGCTTTATCGATTTTGGAAGCATGGATCCAGGAGGTAGTGAATATACCGGTGGGGTTTATGATTACAAGAAAAGCACAACCGTTACTTTCAGTGTAACAGCAGGTACTCCCTTCACGTTTGGAGTAAAGGCCAACGAATTTATGGGGCCAGCCAGTTTGCCGCTGGAGAGTATGAGTTGGCAGTTGACTTATGCTGGCGGTAATATGAGTGTTAGTCCTTGGTATCGACATCTTTATCAAGAAGGTGTGTCTTATGAGCCAAATATTGTGAAACCGACGGGATATTTTAGTTCCAATGAGCAATATATATATGACTCGAGTGTTCATGGATTTCCTGCAACTGACTCGGGTGCCTATCAATATCAGTTTCTTTGGCATATCAATATTCCCAATAATCAACAAGCCGGTAATTATATGACCACCATCATGTTTACCTTAACCCAGTAAGGAGAGATAGCTTTATGAGAAAAAAAATATTAATTGCTAGTTTGTTATTTATTGTAAGTAATATCTTGTTTGCTTTTGCGGTAAATTTGGATCCTTCTAGGGTTCAGGTTAGCTTAAAGCAAGCCTCTTCTGTGCGTAAAAATCTAACACTTTCCAACACCGGTAAAGAAAAGTTAGTTGTGAAAGTTTACCTTAACGACTGGACCTTAAAAGAGGGGAAAAAGGAGTTTGTCCCTGCAGGTTCAACATCCTATACCCTGAAGAATTCCTGCAGGATTTATCCGACAAGCTTCACCTTGCAGCCTAATGAAAGTAAGACGGTAATCGTAACCTTACTTGCTGATAAGTCAGAAGTAAATAGCCAATATGGTGTGGTTTTTTTTGAAGCTTTTGGAGCAAATAAACCCAATCAATCAGGAGTCCAGGTAGGCGGAAGAATTGGAACTATTGTGTATAAAGATATTGAAGGTAAATCCAAGATTTCCTATGTGCTAAAAGATTTTAAAGCAGCCGTTGACGGGAACATACTTTCTATAGGATATAGCCTTTCCAATAATGGAAATATTTTATTACAGCCTAAAGGAACAATTCTTCTTGTAAACAAAAGTAATGAAGTGTTATTCAGTGAACCCTTAGCAGATTCTTCTGTTTTACCGGCTAATAATCTAGAGAAGAAGCAATCCTTTCCCTTGGGTAAAAAGTTGGATCTTACTCAGAAAATAACGGCTATTTTAACCTTGGATTTTGGTGATGATAATATCATGGTAAAGGAGTATGCAGTTAATTAATGAATAAACTATGGTCTAGACTAGCTTTCTTCCTTTTATTAATCAGTACACTTTCCTTAGCTGGTTTTATCGAATTACCTTACAATCAAGAGAAGCAACTGGCGTTTAATGGTTTAAAGCAGGTTGTTATACTGGATCATCCTGAAAATATTCAAGTCTCGTTTAAGGCCAATATACTCTTTGTGAAGGGAGTGCGATGTGGAAATAGCTCCATATTGGTGATCACGGAAACTGGTAAGTATGGGTTTAAAGTAAAAGTAGCTCAAAAAGAATTAGCAACTTCGTCTCAATCAAACGTTGATTATAGTGGTAAAAAACTATATTCTAATATTAGCCTTGGATATGGCGATGGCAACTCGCTATCGAATTATTCTCAAAATGTTTGGAACTACAACTATATGTATTACAAGCTAAGTAGTGCTGGTGAGACTCCCTTTGGCTTTGTAAAAAACGATATCTACATAAAGAATAGACAAGACTCGCAAGGTTTATATTACTTTGCTACTTCACTAAAAAACTCCTTGGGTAATTTTACTGTCGGTGATCAACTCTATACCGATATATCTCCAATGGTTTTCCCCAATCAACCGTTACAGGGTTTTAGTTATCAGAATGTGATTAACAAATTCGATATTTTCTCCTTTTACGGAAATAATAATTACGGGATGTGGGGCAAGGCCATTGAAAGAGAAGTTCGCACAGACCAAAACTTTTATTTTGCGAGGGTTAACTACAATTTAGCAAAGAATTCCATTGTCGCCTACAACATAAGTAGCCAAGCCATGAGTCTCTTATATCAAACAATTTTTAATAGTTATAATTTAGCGGCAGAGTATGGTCTAGATAAAAACTCTAAAACAGCCAAGGATGCGTCTTTGGCTTTCAATAATGGATTGGATATTAGAACAAAGCTCAATTATAAAGAATATGCAGATGATTATGCTGTTCCTGTGGGCTATCAGAATTTTTCTGGGTTCAAGGGTATTAATTACAATTTAAATTATCAACCAAAAGAATTTTTATCACTGGACTATAATGGTGATAACTATAAAAGATCCATAGCTAGTAAAGAATTTGCTACTTATCATAATAATGTAGCTTTGTCAGTTTACGGCGATAAATATCAAGATTTTCTTCCGGATTTAGTGGTTAGCTATTGGAATCAACATGATGAGTCCGCTATTATTCCCTATGAAGCTGTTTCTGTGGTAACCTCAAACCCTTATTCTTCAGGGGTAACTCCTACATACGTCGTTACAACGACTAGTATGCTCAATAACTATCAGTATACGATTGCGGGAATGCAATATAAATTAAAGAAACATATACCACTACTACTTAACAGTGATGTTTGGTACACCTATTCTCCAATTTCCTATGAAAATGCAAGTAATACGTCAGCAAATTATAAAAAGAATTCTTCCTTATTTGGTGCAAGACTTCCAGTTTTAGGTATTTTTTCTCTTCAGGCTGAGTATATTTCGGATACATTTGAGATGACCAATACTTCTAATTATAAAGAGAATACCTTAAGGACTTTTTATATGCTCAATCCCATTCCACTTTATGAGCAAAAGTTGTTTTTGAACGCTTTTTATCAATATGATTTCCGCTTTAATGATGTGCTTAATGAGTCCTATCGCAAGACTTTTTATAAGGTTGAGCTTGTCTATTCCCCCAATCCTGATGGGAAGGTTATAGCAGCTTATTATAAGACAATCGATGATAATCCTGATCGTTATCAGTCTAGTAGAATCTTAAATGAAACCAGACTTGAATATTCTCAGAACTTTAATTTTGCCTTTAATGTGGGTAAGAAGAAACATACCTTAACCGGAATGATTTATATAGACGAGAATGCTAATTCATCCTTGGACGATAGTGAAAAAGGTTTATCTGATATTGCGGTGAAGTTATCGAATGGTTCGATAACAACTACCAATAAATGGGGTATATATAAGTTCGAAGGAGTACCGGAGGGGGAATCATCTATCGAGTTACTAGAGGGAGCCCAAAAGATTCTGCCTTCAGAGGAATATCCAAAGTATTTCAGTATTGGTCAAGATGAAAGAGTGGTTGTAAATATGGGCGTTATGCTTTCTAATAAAATTTACGGTTATGTTTTTGTTGATGAAAACAGTGATGGGGTAAAAGACGATATTGAAAAAGTTTATAAAGGAGTCAGAGTAATGATTGGTAGTGACGTCATCAAGACAGATGAGAGTGGCTACTTTGAATATATTACCGCTGACGATAATAAGGAATATTTGGTGCAAATTGATTATTCATCTATCCCTGAAAACCATAAATTAAAGGGTGAGAGAAAGGTTCAAGTGTCTGGGAGTGGAAAGGTAGACTTTGTTTTAGAGAAGGTTGAGAAAGCGGTTAATCAGAATGATGAATATCTGGAAATAATCGATAAAAAAGACATCGGTGCACAAAAAGTTATGTTAAGCGCTACACTTCTAAAGCCAGTCCTCGACGTTGTTGTTAATGATCAAAAAGTTAATATTGAAAAAGGGGTTTTTCGTGCAGTTTTACCAAAGAATGGTAAAAAGATGAAAGTAAAAATATTTAAGATAGATAAAACATATTTAATTAAGTATTATAATTATTAAATAATTTATCGGGAACAATTACATTAATCATTAAATTTTTTTATACTTTTAAGCATGTCGTTTGTTAAAGTATTAGGTGTAGAAAATTGTAAGACCTAATTAGGAAAGGATTTGTTTCAATGAAAATAGCCGTGATTGGATCTGGATATGTGGGGTTAGTTGCAGGTACATGTTTTGCTGATTCTGGTAATCATGTAATTTGTGTAGATAAAGATAAAGATAAAGTAACGTTACTGAAGCAAGGGGTTCCCATAATTTATGAACCTGGTTTGGAAGATTTATTAAAACAAAACATTTATGAGAAACGAATATCCTTTACTACTGACATTAAGCAAGCTGTGGAAGAAAGTGAAGTAATAATAATAGCAGTGGGAACACCTCAAAATGAAGATGGTACTGCTGATTTGCAATATGTATTAGCAGTCGCCCAGCAAATTGGGCAGAATATTAATAACTATAAAGTGGTGGTAAATAAATCAACAGTGCCTGTAGGTACAGCTCATAAAGTTTCCAATACTATCAAAGATGAAATTAATAAAAGAAAAGAAAATATAGACTTTGATGTCATTAGTAATCCCGAATTTTTAAAAGAGGGTACAGCTATTGATGACTTTACTAAGCCTGATAGAATTGTAATAGGCGGTAAATCACAAAAAGCTATAAAAATAATGACAAAACTGTATGCTCCCTTCTTAAGAACAGATAATCGTATTTATGTTATGGACAACAAGAGTGCAGAGGTTACTAAGTATGCTGCTAATTCTTTATTGGCAGCAAAAATATCCTTTATGAATGAGATCGCTTTGCTATGTGAAAAGGTGGGGGCTAATATCGACCAAGTTAGAGTTGGTATTGGTTCTGATGCTAGAATTGGGCAGAAATTTCTTTTCCCTGGTATTGGCTATGGCGGTTCTTGCTTTCCCAAGGATGTAAAAGCTCTCATTCAAACTGGCAATGAAAATGGTCTTAAAATGGGTATTTTGGAAGCAGTAGAGGAAGTTAATGATAAACAAAAAATATTCCTTTTTGAAAAGGTGGCTAATTACTATGAAGGTGATTTGTCTGCCAAAACATTTGCTGTGTGGGGGCTAGCATTTAAACCAAAGACAGATGATATGAGGGAAGCGCCTTCTATAGTGGTTATTAATGCTTTATTAGCTGCAGGGGCAAAAGTGAAGGCCTTTGATCCGGTTGCTATGGATAACGCTAAATCAATATGGGGTAATAAGGTACAGTTTGCCAAGGATGCCTATGATGTATTAAATGGTGCAGATGCTCTAATTATTCATACCGAGTGGAACGAGTTTAGAACTCCTGACTTTTCAATTGTAAAAGATAAATTAATAGAACCGGTGATCTTTGATGGTAGGAATTTATATAACTTAGAGGATATGCTAGAAATCGGAATCAATTATTTCTCTGTGGGAAGATAATGGTGGCTAATAAATTACTTATTTCCTTCTTGGTTTTTTTGACTTTTAGCTATGGGGTAGTTAGCGAAGAAAGTTGGAATAAATTATCAAAATACTATTATCTTTCTAAGATTTCTACAAATGATGCTAGTATTAAATTTAATTTAGCAATGACGTATGCTTTCACTGGATACATTGAACAGGGATTTAAAGAAATAGCCTCTATTCCAGGAATTGACCCCACTTTTAAGGATAAGGCCCTAATAAAGTACAAGAGGAAGACTACCCTTTCTCCTAATGATTGGGAAGGACATTTTTACTATGCTTTTGCTTTGTACGTAAATGAGCAAAAAGACTCTGCTATAAGTGAGTTTAATAAAGTTATTGAGTTAGCAAGTGATGATTCCATAAAGGGTTGGTCATATGGTTATATTGCTTATATATATGGGGAAAGAAAACAATGGCCTTTGGCTATGGAAAATATTAGCAAGGCTGTAGTGTTAGAGCCAGAAGGGGCAGCCCTATATCTTGCTTTAGGGATAGCCAAAAAAGAAACGGGCGACGGAGTAGGGGCTGCGGCTTCTATTCTAAAGGCAGGAACCTTACAGGCTAAGCAAATGCTAGGGAAACACTCACTTAATAACTTAAAAAATGATGCATCAACCAGTGAGCCAACACCACATAAATGAAAAGTAAGTCCCTCATTTTTTTGGGATTTATATTAATACTTTTTATTATTTTTAGTAGGATTAAATTTACGGCGCAACCTTTAGTAAATATTGAAAAGCCAAACTTTTCTTTAGAGAATAGTTATATTAAACATTTTTCGCAGGGAAAGTTGAAGTTTAGCGTGCAAGCCAGAACCATCGATATATATAATAAAAAGCTGATATTAAAAAGTGCCTTACTTCATTACATTAATGGACCAGAGATTCAAGCAGAATATATGGAAGTTGATTTAAAAAATGCTACACTATTGGCTAAAAATAGGGTGCTTGTGTTTTATGACAGGATTAATTATATTGGCGAAGAAGTTAATTATCTTATTAAAGAAAAAAAGTTTTTTGGTTATAATGGTGGTAGACTGATAATGGAGCCAAAATGATTCGCCTATTTATATTAATATTAATGAGTGTGATGGTTTTTGCCGCAGAAGATATCTCTAAGTCTAAATTAGAGGTATCAGCTAATCTTTTTGAAGTTGACATGCAAAACAATCAATTTATTGCAGAAAAAGACGTTAAAATTAAGCAGGGTGATTTGTTAATACTAGCTGATAAGGCTAATTATACTGACATAAAAGAAGTCATTAACTTGCATAATAATATTGAGGTATTTTATAAAAAACTGAAAATAAACTGTCAAGAGATGGTTTATAATCGTAAAAAATTCATCATTACAGCTTCAGGGAAGCTTAAGGTGTATTTTGAAGACATTTCCATTGAAGGTAAAGAGTTGCAGTACGATATAAATAAAAATATCGGTTATTTTCATGGGAAAACAGTTATTCATAAGAAAGAAAACTTAATTAACGGTTCAGATATTGTTTTTGATATGAATACTAAGAAAATATATTCAAAAGAAGAAACAAAGTTTACTTTAGATAAAATTCAGTAATATGTCAAAAACACAGTCCTATACTAAGAAAGAGGTAATTACACAAACAACATCTGTTAGTTACGACATAATTGTAATTGGTGCTGGTCCTTCCGGGATGTCGGCTACTCTGATGGCTATTAATAGAGGCCTACGTGTCTTGCTTATTGAAGAAGCGGTAATTTGGGGAAATATATATAATGTGCCGCTTTTGGAAGATATCCCTATTTTACTTAGTGCTAAGGCTAAAGATAACGAACTCCTTAATGCCTTTTCTGAGCAATTGGCGAAACATCAAGGATTAGTTGTATACGAAAAGGTCTTATCTTTGGAAGAACAAAATTTAACGCTCAAAACAATCAGAACAGATAAAAACATCTACACTTCGAGAGCCGTTATTATCGCCAGTGGTATGCGTAATATAGTGCCTGACGCATCTAAATATATGAATAAGTTTTTGGGGCGTGGCGTGTCTTTTTCAGCTCCATGTGATGTTATTTTCTTTCTAGCACAAAGAGTGGCTATTGTGGGAAATAACGAGTTCGGCGCAAAGATAGCTTTGTATCTTGCTGACTTTGTGCAAGAGATATGCTTCATAGTGGATGGCTCCTTTATTAGTGCTACTGAGATGATAAAGGAAGCAGTTATAAAAAATCCAAAAATTAAAATATTTTTTGGTCACAAAATAACAGAGTTATTGGGTGATGAATTTTTACAAGGTTGTAGGGTTGTAAACACAAAAAACAAAATGGATGTATTGGGTGTTAAGGCCTTGTTTGTTTATGAGAATATGAGTGGTAATGCTGAATTTATTAATGATAAAATTAAGCTAAATCATGGTTTTATTCCTACAAATGAAAATATGGAAACTAACATGCCAGGTGTATATGCTATTGGTTCGGTACGTGATGCCTTTCACAAACGTTTTTTGTACTGTATGTCTGATGCCTTGACAGCCGTTAATGAAGTGCAAAATTTTCTCTACTTTAATAAATGAACTGGATTTACCTTTGAAAGTAGCTTTAGTCGGATATTTTGGCCATGATAATTTGGGTGATGAGGCTATTCTCTTAAGTGTCTTGCAACAGCTAAAAAGATATAATCGTGTTAAGCAAATTACTGTTTTTTCAGCTAATCCCCAAGAAACGAAAAAAAAATATAGTGTACTTTCCTTAAACAGAAAATCATTTCCAGATATTATTGCTGGAATCAGTATGTCTGACTACATTATTTTTGCGGGAGGGACCTTAATTCAAGATAAAACAAGTTTTGCTAGCCTTTTGTACTACTTGGGAATAATTTTGCTTTCAAGGACATATGGGAAGAAAGTCATCCTTTACTCTCAAGGGATTGAGCCATTAAAATATCCGATAAGTAGGTGGATCGTTGCGTATGTTTTGCATTTTGTTCACTATATTAGTGTACGAGACGAAGAGAGTATAAAATATTTGCAAAAAACTCTAAAGTTGCAGAAAAGAGTAAATTTTACTGTCGATTCTGCGCTTATGTTGGCTCCTTATCTGAAAAATAATTTATATAAGGGGTTAATTGGTCTAAATTTTATGGGGTTTACGGATTTCCCAATAGTTGATGTAGCACAGCAATTAGAAAAATTTGCGCAAGTGAAGAATATTAAATATTTATATTTGTCCTTACATCCAGAAGATGAAAGAATTGGCAAAGAATTACAGTTAATATTAGGTGATGATAAGGTTGTTATTTTGGAGAAAATTGAAAATATTGCTGAGTTTTTGGGAGTTATTGCCCAACTTGATATGCTAGTTGGGGCAAGATTACATAGCCTTATTCTTAGCGCTAGCGTGCATGTGCCCTTTTTAGGCATTCACTATCATGACAAAGTTGAAAGTTTTTCTAAAGAAGTAAAACAAAAATATATAAGTTTTAATAATTTACAAAAGGGGATGTTTTATAGTAATCTAGAGGATGTTTATGAAGGAAGAAATCTATTTCAGAATCAGCTAAAATATTTAGTGGAAAATCTGAAGGAAAAATCTAAAGATAATCTAATAAACAATATATTAGTAAAATACGAGAAATTTTAATCTACAGTTGGGTGGTAAGTGATTTGGCGGTGTATTAACTGCTTTCTAAATCTCCTTCTCGCATTGTAAGAATTAATTTAGAAATGGAAGCGCTTATGCTGAAAAATATAATGTGTGAAGAAGGTAAGTTTTTGTGAAAAAACAAGAAAATTCATTCCGAGGTCTAACTTTCTTTACTCAAAGTTATGATGACCTACTTCAAATAATCAATAAACATATAGAGAATAAAGAAAACTGTTTTATTAGCACTCCTACTACGGAGATTATCGGGGAGTCGTTTAATGATGCTAAGGTCGTAGAAATTTTAGAGTCGGCGACGATACTTCTTCCAGATAGTGTTACTTTAGTCCAATTGGCCAGTGTGCTGGGCAAAAAGATTCGTCATAGATTAACAGGTGTTGATACCATATATAAGCTTGGACAAAATAAGGACAAAAAATATAGAGTTTATCTATTAGGCTCAAGAGAAGATGTGGTGAAAAAAGCTGCGGAAGAGGCAAAACAGTTGCTTCCCTCGTTTGAAGTGGTGGGATATCAAAGTGGTTATTTCCAATCTAAAGATGAGTCTGGAATCGTAGAAGAAATTAATAAAAGCCAGGCTGATATTCTTTTTGTAGGAATGGGATTTCCTAAACAGGAATTATTTATTTACAACAACCTAGCCACACTTAAGGTGCCAGTAAAGATAACTGTAGGGGGAAGTTTTGATGTCGTTTCTGGCATGTTGAAAAGAGCCCCAAGATGGATGCAAAGCCTAGGTTTAGAGTGGTTGTTTCGTTTAATTCAAGAGCCTAGCCGAATTACAAGAATGGCCTTGATTCCCTATTTCTTGTTGCAAATATTTATTTATGAACTCGTACATACCAAGAGAAAATAATGCTGGGTGTGGACATCGTTGAGATTAGCCGCATTAACAAATTAGTAAGTGACCCAGCCTTTATTAACAGGGTTTATACTCCCTTGGAAATTGCTTATTGTACTTCCACCAAGAATAAATCAATAATTGCTTCAAGGTATGCTGCAAGGTTTGCCGCAAAAGAGGCTGTTTTTAAGGCTATAGACAAGTTAGAGGTCTTAAGCTGGAAAGATATCCAAATTGAGAATGAAGCCAATGGGAAGCCGAAAGTGACCTTTTCAGGAAAAGCCAAAGAAATTGTTGATGCCGATAAACTTGGGGTAGAGATTTCACTTTCGCACAGTAGGAACTATGCAGTGGCAGCAGCAGTTATTAAATATACTAATTGTTAGAGTTCATTAACTCTTTTAATCTCTGATTTTTTTCTTCTAGCTCTTTAATGAGAAAATATATTCGTGCGTTAGCTTTTATTCTGGCCATAAAAATGTCCATATTAAAAGGCTTGGTAATATAGTCATCAGCACCACTGGAAAGAATATTTGAAATGGTTTTTGAATTTTGAATAGCAGAAATGATGATGATAATAGAATTTTTGTTTTTCAGGCGTATTGCTCTTACAATCTGTTCTCCAGTAGATTCTTCTAAAACATAATCAATGAGGTAGACATCGAATGTTTTTTGGAAATTCAGTAGTTTATTACTATCTTGGAAATATTCTACATTGGTTA
>CAIUUT010000142.1 GCA_903902445.1 uncultured Candidatus Marinamargulisbacteria bacterium | reverse complement strand
CCTATACTCTACGTCTTTTTGGAGGTCTACAACCATTATGTGGTATTGGAGTGACATCTTTAATCGACACTACATCTATACCTGCAGCTTGAATTGCTCTTATTGCAGTCTCTCTTCCAGGGCCTGGCCCTTTTACAAACACATCAACTTGTTGAACCCCATGTTCTTTTGCAGCAAGTGCAGCCTTCTCAGCCGCGGATTGTGCAGCAAAGGGAGTCCCTTTTTTGGAGCCCTTGAAACCTACTCCACCGGAACTAGCCCAAGATAAAACGTTACCATCATTGTCGCATATTGAAATAATAGTATTATTAAAGTTTGAACTAATATGGGCAATACCAAGAGTAATATTCTTTTTTATTTTCTTCTTTTTAACAACTGCCTTTTTTACTGCCATTTTATCACCCTATCTTATTATTTTTTCTTTCCAGCCACAGTCTTACGAACCCCCCTACGAGTTCTTGCATTTGTCTTAGTTCGTTGACCACGAACTGGTAAATGTCTTTTATGCCTAATGCCTCGATAACAACCAATATCCATGAGTCTTTTTATATTCATAGAGATATCTCGTCTGAGATCACCTTCTACCGTGTAATTTTTTATTTCATCACGTAATTTAACAATCTCACTTTCAGACAAATCCTTAGCTCTTACATCCTCACTGATATTTGTAGCTTCAAGTATCTTCTTGCTTATCGAAGGCCCTATTCCATATATATACGTTAAGGCTATAACAATACGTTTCTCTCTCGGTACATCAACTCCAGCTATTCTTGCCATAATTCCCTTCCTTATCCTTGTCTTTGCTTGTGCTTTGGATTTTCACATATAACCATTACATTTCCAAATCTCTTAATTGTTTTACACTTCGGACATATTTTCTTTACAGATGTTCTTACTTTCATAACCCTTCCCTCTACTTTGTTCTATAGGTAATTCTACCTCTTGTTAAATCATACGGAGATAACTCAACCTTAACTCTATCCCCTAATAGTATCCTAATAAAATTTTTTCTGATTTTGCCGGAGACATGAGCCAATACCTCTTGTCCAGTTTCTAATTTTACTCTGAACATAGCATTAGGCAACGCTTCTAAAATCTCTCCTTCCATCTCAATAACTTCTTTAGACATACACATTCCTTACATACAAAACGGTTAACAATTTTAACAGATATTAACTACACTGACAAATATTATTTTATGACGACTTTAGCCTTAATCTTTTCTTGTATAATAGCTATATCGTCTTCTGCATTTATTTCCAAAACATCGCTAAGACGTTTATAATAATCTAATAAAGGTTGTGTTTGATTAATAAACGTTTCAAACCTTTTCTTCACTGTTTCTGGCTTATCATCATCTCTGACAATTAAGGTAGAGTTACAATGATCACATATATCATCTTTTTGAGGCTGATTATATTTCTTATGAAAACTTGCACCACATTTTAAACAAGTTAATCTTCCCGACATTCTATCTAAAACAGCATCGATGCTTATCTTGAAGTATATCACTAAATTAAATTTAATGCCCTTATTTGTCAAAAAATCAGCTTGTGGCAAAGTTCTAGGAAACCCATCAAGCAAAGATGGTCGAACATTTGAAACACCCAACTTATTAGCAACCATATTATTAACAACTTCATCAGGCACTAATGCACCTTGATCCATAAAACTCTTGGCCTCAATTCCAAGTTTACTTTGATTTTTTACCTCACTACGTAATAGGTCCCCCATAGCGATATGTTCAAAATTAAACTCATCTACAAGGTATTTAGCCTGTGTTCCTTTTCCCGATCCAGGAGCGCCTAATAATAATACTTTATATTCCATGTTTTACCTCACTAACTTTTCATATTTGTTGGCTAATAAAATAGTTTCAATTTGACGGATTATATCATTAGCTACACCCACTATAATCAAAAGCGCTGTTCCACCCAACCCCATAAAGCTCGTCACATGGGTTAAATTAGCTGACACCATTGGTAAAATAGAAATAATAGCCAAGAAAAAAGCTCCCACAAAGGTCAACCGAGATATTACCATATCCAAATAGTCTGCAGTTGGCTTCCCAGGTCTAACTCCTAAAATAAAACCACCGTACTTCTTTATATTATCTGCTAACTCCTGAGGATTGAAAGTAATTGCAGTATAAAAATAGGTAAAGAAAAAAATTAATCCTGAAAACATTAATAAGTAGGGAATAGTTCCATAGTTTATCCATTTGCTCAAGAATGACGCCTGCGGTATAAATTGGAGCAACATAATGGGCACAGACATTACCGAAGAAGCGAATATAATAGGAATAACACCACCTTGATTTATCTTCATAGGTAAATATGTACTTTGACCTCCATACATTTTTCGTCCTACAACTCTCTTCGCATACTGAACAGGTATATTCCTCTGAGCTTCTTGGATAATAACAATCCCTATAATCACCACTACTAACATTAAAAGGAGGATTATAACATTATAAATGGGAATACCACCTTTAATAAGGATTACAGTATTTCCTATGTAATAAGGTAACGCGCCTATTATACCTACAAATATTAATATACTAGCCCCATTGCCAATACCTTTTTCTGTGACTAACTCTCCCAACCACATAACAAAAGTTGTTCCCGCAACTAGTGCTACCGTTGTAAATAGAACAAATGCAAAGAAATTGATTCCAGGCAATAATAAAGTTCTTAAGCCTATTGTAATTCCTAAGCTTTGAATAACAGCAATTGCAATTGTTAAATAGCGTGTGTATTGTTGTATTTTTTTTCTTCCTTGATCACCCTCTTCTTGTTGTAACTCTTTCAGAGAAGGATACAAAAAAGTAAGAAGCTGCATGATAATTGAAGCATTAATATAAGGAATAATACCTAACGCAAAAATTGAAAATCTTTTTAAAGCACCACCTGAAAATAAATCTACGAAGCCCATAAAATTACCAGCTCCAAAAATTGATGATAATTTCGCCATATCCAAACCGAATATTGGAATATGGATCCCCAATCTGAAAATTAGTATTATTAATAAGGTGAAACCAATTTTGCGCTGCAAATCTTCAATCTGAAAGACTGAAGAATAACTATTTGCCATTCACTACCTCGACAGATCCACCAGCTAATTTAATAGACTCTATTGCTTTTTGAGAAAAATAATGAGCCTGTACCGTTACTTTTTTAGATAAATTGCCAACTCCTAAAACTTTTAATTCTGAAACATTTTTAGAAAAATATTTTATATTCTTTAATATATCTATATTAATTGTTTCTTCTCCCAATCTTTCAATTTCAGATAAATTAATTATAACATAACTCTTTTTCTCTAATGCCTTAAAACCTTTCAATTTTGGCAATCTTTTGTATAAAGGAGTTTGTCCACCTTCAAATCCAGGTTTCACACCACCACCACTACGACTTTGAGCACCTTTTCTACCTCGTCCAGCAGTTTTACCAAGACCAGAACTTTCTCCTCGTCCTACTCTCTTTTTTTTCATTTTACTTCCGGCATACGGTTTTAAATTTGATAAATCCATTACTTACATTTCTCCTTTTGTTAACTTACAAAATTGATTTTTAGTTCTACGCCACGATCTTTTTCAACATCAGCTAAGAGTTTAAGATTAAGTAATCCATCTATCGTTGCCAATGCATTATTAATTATAGAAGATGCACCTTGAGACTTTGAAACAACATTATGTATACCAGCTAACTCTAGCACTATTCTAATCACGCCACCAGCAATAACACCAGTACCTTTAGGTGCAGGTTTTAGGAAAACTTTACTAGCCCCTAATTTACCAGTTACTTCATGTGGGATTGTTCCATTGACTACAGTGATTTTGACAAGCGATTTCTTAGCTTCATGTACAGCCTTTTTAATAGCACTGGGTACTTCAGCCGCCTTCGCAACACCTACACCAACCCTACCATTCCCGTCACCGATAACAATCGTTGCTCTAAAGGATAGTCTTTTACCCCCCTTAACTACTTTTGTTACTCTTCTTATTTGCACTATCTTTTCAACAAACTCACTGCTTTTATTATCTGACATAAAACCTCCAGCTGCCTTCAAAATTCTAAACCTTTATTTCTAGCTCCATCAGCTACCGCTTTAATCCTACCATGATAAATACAGTCGCCTCTGTCAAAAACCACTTTCTTTATACCTAACTTAATCGCTTCTTCAGCTATCTTTTCGCCTAAAATTGTACTATTTTTAACATTAGCTCTACCATTATCCAAGGATAAAGAAGATATTCCAACTAGTGTTTTACTTAAATTATCATCAATAACTTGCGCATACACATTATTCAAACTCTTTGAAACGACCAATCTTGGTCTTTCAGAAGTTCCTTTAATACTTTTTATAATTCTTCTCATTCTCTGTACTCCTAGATCTTACTTTTTGCCTGCTTTACCAGCTTTTTTTCTAACATGTTCAGCTGCATATCTTACACCCTTACCTTTATAAGGTTCAGGTGGTCTTAACTTTCTAATATTGGCTGCTACTTGCCCAACTAATTGTTTATCAATTCCTTGAACAACTATATTAGTATCGCCCTCTGTAACAAACTCAATTCCCTTAACACCTTCAACCTCGATTGGATGGGAATAACCTAATGTAAGTGATAACCCCTCAGCCTTTTTTTGAACTCGGTAACCAACACCCACAAGAGATAACCTTACTTTATATAATTCGGTTACACCTTGAACCATATTTTTAATTAAGGAGTTGTAAAGGCCATGCTCTGCTTTAGCTCTTAATACATTGTTTTTTCTTGTAACCAATAAACGGCTATCAACTTGTTCTACATTTATAAAGTCACTAGCTACACTCAAGCTCAATACTCCCAATGGTCCCTTTACACTTACAGACTTACCGTTAATAGTAACGGCTACTTTATCGGGGATATTAATTGGCTTATTACCTATTTTTGACATTTTTCTTTTCTCCTAATTACCAAATATAACACAATACTTCTCCACCAACATTTTGCAGTCTTGCTTGCTTAGCAGTCAAAACTCCTTTATTAGTAGACAATATCGCTGTACCAAATCCATTTTTCACTTTTACTATATCTTTTTTTGCAACATACTCTCTTTTACCAGGAGTACTTCTTCTAATTAAATCACTAATTACTGACTCTCCATTTTCATTATATTTCAAATTAACTTTAAGCTTATCTTTACCATCTTCATTAATTGTTTCAACGCGTGAAACAAAACCTTCAGATTTAATTAATGTTAATATATCTAACTTTATTCTTGAAAAAGGAACAATAATATTTTCCTTTTTAACCTTCCATGCATTTTTTAAAACGCATATCATATCTGCAATTGGATCTGTCGAACTCATAACTCCTCCTTAATATTACCAACTAGACTTTGTCACACCAGGTAATTTACCATCGTGTGCTAAATTTCTTAAACATATTCTGCATAAACCAAATTTTCTTAAATGAGCTCTAGATCTACCACAAATACTGCATCTTCTTCTGTATTGAATCTTAGATCCTTTTTTTCGCTCATTCTTTACCACCATTGCTAATCTAGCCATTGACTTTCTCTCCTTCGCTTATTTTCTAAAAGGCATACCAAGTAACTTCAATAATTCTCTGGATTGATCAACATCATCTGATGAAGACACAAAAGTGATATTGAATCCTCTTGCTTTATCGATTTTCTCATAACTAATTTCAGGAAATATAAGTTGTTCTTTTAATCCTAAAGTATAATTTGCTTGATTATCAAACGCTTTATTTGAAACACCTTTAAAGTCTCTAATTTTTGGTAGAACAATATTAAATAATTTATTCATAAATGAATACATTCTCTTGCCACGCAGTGTAACCATACAACCAATTGGCATATCTTTTCTTAATTTATATGTAGATATAGATTTTTTTGCTTTGGTTACAACTGGACTTTGCCCAAAAATTGTTTTGAATTCATCAACCGATGTTTGTACAACTTTTGAATTAGAGACAGCTTCTCCTAAACCCCTATTAATTACAATTTTCTGTATAACAGGAACTTGATTAATGTTTTTGATACTATATTTAGTCATCAATTCTTTTTTGATATCCGCATCATATTTTTCTTTTAAATCAATTGCTTTTGCACTTTTAGTTACCACTTCTTTATCTCCTCATCCTATTTCTTATCAATCAATTCACCACAAGACTTACATTTTCTTTGTTTTTTATCGTCGGTGATTGATATTGCTACTTTAACTGGCTTTTTGCAATATTTACATATTAGCATAACATTTGACCAATCAAGCGGTTTTTCCATATCTATAATTCCACCCGCACTTGTTTGAGTCATTTTTGTATGCTTTTTCACTATATTAATTTTTTCTACTTTAACTTTATGTGACTCAGGTAGTACTTGTATTATTTTCCCTTTTTTACCTTTATCT
>CAIUUT010000141.1 GCA_903902445.1 uncultured Candidatus Marinamargulisbacteria bacterium | reverse complement strand
ATGGATGGTCTACAAGCCTTAAAAGAAATATTAAATATCGATAAAGACGCTAAGGTTGTCATGCTTACCAATATTGGTGAACAGAAAGTTATTATGGAGGCCATTCAGATTGGTGCCAAAGATTACAATTTAAAGCCTTTTAATGATGCTAGAATTCATAAAACAATAAATAACGTTTTAAATAACTAAATTTTTTCTTTTTTCATATTTTTATTTAGGATATAATCTTTAAACAGGATAATTAAAGGAGTATATTTTGGGTTTTAATAACATGGATATAAAAAAAGAAGTTTTGCAAAACCCAGACCTTAATTTAATTATTAATAGTAGCATTAAGCCTGGGGAAACCATTACCTTAAATATTCCCAAAGTTATCTCTAGAACGGACCAATCTCCTGTAAATAATGAAAAAGCTATTTTTGCTGCTGATATCGAAAAAAGAGCACAAGAGGCTGAAGAACATTATTTCCAAACTGAAATTCAAACAAAATGGTTAGTGTCGCAAGCGCAGGATGAGGCTAAAGAGCTAATTGATAAAGCTCAGAGTGAAGTAAGTCAAATTAAGCTGAAAGCTTTGGAAGAGGCTAATTTAATTAAAGCAGAGGCCCAAAATTGGTTTTCTGATACACGAGGAGAAGCTCAAAGGGTGGCGGAGGAGATTCGGGAGAGAGCCATGCGTGAGGCTGAGAAGATAAGCCATGCGGCTCTAAATGAGAAAGAGTCGATTATGATTGAAGCACAAAATGAAGCGAAACTCTTGAAGATTAAAGCCGAGGAGCAAATCGCCAATCTACGATTAGATATCGAAAATGAGCTTAGAGATATTAGATTAAATGCGGAAATGGAGTCTGAGACGTTAGTGATAGACTCCGAAAGAAAGGCTAAAGAAGTTCTGAGTGAAGCACAGAGCAAAAAAGCTCAGGTGCATCTATTAGTAAGGAATGAGGCTAAAGAAATTGTTGATGCTGCGCATGATGAGGCCCAGAAAATTCGCCAAAGGGCTCTAAAAGAAGACCAATCCTTAAGAGAGAGCTTGAAGACTGCGATGGAGCAAGAGAGAAATGAAATCGATGCTGAGTCAAAACGTTTGAAAGAAGAAGCCTTAGCGCAGGTCAAGATTATTAAGAGAAATTCCATTAGGGATATCGAAGACATAAAAAAAATATATAAAAAAGAGATTGAGGCCTTGGGTGTTGAAAAAGATAACTTACAAGACTCATTAAGAAAAATAGTAGACGATATTGAGCAGCAATCTGCTTTCGCAAAACAAAAGGCACAGGAACAAATTAGTGCTATAAAGGCCCAAATTAGTTCGCAAGAAAAATTGCTCAAAGAGGAAAATCAACGTAATGTTGAGCTGATGCACAAAGAATACGAGGAATATCGACAAGTTCATGAGGATAATTTAGCTAAAATTAAGCATGAATATTCTATTAAAGAGCAACAAATTAAAGAGTATGATGTGAAGATTGCGGAGCTGCAAAGAGAATATTTGCAAAATATGCAGGATCTATCCCAAAAGAAAAATGAGTTAATGGAAAGCTATAAGTTAAATGTTGCGCAAATAAAGAATAAACATGACCAGATGATGGCAACAGAGAAAATGAAATATGAGGCAAATTTCAACTCAGTTAAAAATAGCTTGATTGAAGATTATAAATTTCAAATAGAAAATATTAAAAGCGAGTATCTACCAACGATAGAAGTTGAGAAAAATAAGTTTCAATTGGTGGTAAACGAAATAAGAAATCGTAAAGAAAAGGCCCTAAATAACTATAAAGAAGTTATGAAAGCGGCTGTTTCAGAAATGCAAAAACCTTTCAATACCTTAGATAAGCTCGATTAGTTTTTAAGACTCCCCTTTACAAACAAAAAAAGATGAGTAATATATTATTACAACAGGGATATTGTACAGGGGAATTTTTCACGGAAGAATATTTATTTAAGGTAATAGGACTCGCTATTTATTTAGCGTGCTGTCCATTACAATGAAAGGAGCATACATGCAGGCGATTAGTCTCTTAAGTGTTCAGAATGAAGCTATTCTTCTAAATCGGCAAACCAATAACAATGGGGAAGGTTTTTCCTTGGTTTTTAAAGAAAAAGTGGAAAATGTTAATGCCAATAATTCTCAGGAAACAAATGTTTCAAAACAACCTGAAAATAATCCAGTAGTTCCGAAGGAAAATGCTAATAATAAGTCCAGTGAGAATACAAACTCTGTAAATGAAGTGCCAGCTAAAGAAGCACAAAAGCAAGTTCAGCCGAATAATAAATTAAAAGATGCTCCGACTCAAAAGGATTTGAGTGTTGATAATACATCAACTGCTGAGAGCAATACGGTTAAGGTAAATAGTAATATTTTATTAGAAATGCTAACCAATAGACTTGCAGTCCACAAAGACAACCATTTACCTCTTAAGAAGGCGGAGGGTAAGGCAAGTGCCAAAGTAGAGGCTGATAAAAAAGTTTCAACTTCAGATGTTGTTGCTTTACAAAATATACTGGCGCAATTGCAGGAAATTAGAAATGACATTAAAGTAATTGATACCAAAGCCCAGCCAATATCCATAAGTAGCGTGGACAAGCTTATTTCAAAGGTTGATAAGCTGACGGCTTTCCTTAAAGAAAATAGCATCAATTTATCCAAGAGTGATTTGCAGGATTTTAATAACATTATTGGTAAGATTAAAGACGATTTGTTGGCCGCTAAGTTAACCTTGGCAAAAAACGAGAACATAACAGACAAATTGTCTGCTAGTAAAGTGGATACTTTAGCTGCTCCAAAGGAAACTACTTTAGCAGGGAAAACAGATGAACCCCAAAAAGAGAAAGTTGCGACGGGTAAAGAAATAGCGAGCTCACAACAACCGACACAAAAAGATTTATTGCAAGACAATACTGCAAATTTACAAAATATAGGGAATGTAGAGAGTGGAAGTGAAAAGGAAAATACCTCAAAGGCTGCAGACCTGATTAATAAAACAATGGAAAAAGTTTCGCAGTTGATGGAAAGTATGGATGCTAAGATTGTGGAAGTTAAACAAACTATTGCACCTCAAGTTGGAGTCGCGGGGGCTGTTAAACCAAATTTTGAGGTAAAAATCGAGAATGCCTTGGCTAAAGTAGATAGTCCCAAAAATACTTCGGAAGGTGAGGTTGTTGCTCTTAGCGTGGATTCTACCCAAGGTCAAACCGATAAAGTAGTTAATTTGAAAGAAATTCAGAAAGATTTAAAAGAGTTAGCGAGTCAAACAAAAGAAAATAAATCGGCAAGTATAGATGGTGGCGCTAAAGATGATTCTTTTGTGAATCTTCTGAATAATAGCGATGCTAATGGGAAAGATATCACTGTGGTGGGTAAAGAAGTCGTTACCTCTCAAGAGAGAATAAATTTTATTGAAAAGCAGACCCAAGTAATGAATCAGTTTACTAACTTTTTAGCCTTAAATAAACTTAAGGGTGAAACGGAAGTAACCTTGAAACTTTATCCAAAAGAGCTTGGTGAAATAAAGATAAATTTAACAAGAGAGCAAAATTCAACTACTAGCGAAACATCAATTATTGCTGCGAAATTTCATGTAACCAGTGAAACCGTGAAGTCTATTTTGGAAAGTAATTTTAATTTACTGAAAGACTCTTTGAGTCAGAATGGGAATCTGCAGTTAGGAGCTTTGTCGGTTGAGGTAAACACTGGTGGTGGGAGTGGAAAATCTTTTAGCGAGCTCTATGAACAGCTAACCCCCGTTAACAAAGGTGGCTTTTCTTTAGGAGCCAGTGAAGATGTCACTAAAGCTTTGCCCGTATATACCGATAATTATGCAGGGTCTTTAAATTCATTTGCTTAAGTTGAAAGGAGAATTAAGATGTCGTCAAATATAAATAATATTTCAGATTCAAAAGTTGTAACCAATGCCTTCAATTCTATAAATAGAGGTACGACGTCGCAAAGTGCTTTGGGGAAGGATCAGTTTCTGAAGTTATTGGTAACGCAACTTAGGTATCAGGATCCTATGAAACCTATGGAAAATGAAAATTTTATTGCCCAGTTGGCGCAATTTAGCACGTTAGAGTCACAGCAAAATATGCAAAAAAGTTTCGAGGGTGTTCAAACCTCTAACCTTTTGGGCAAAACAGTGGTGAAGATAGACCCATTAACAATGGTTCAAACTTCTGGTGTGGTTAGTGGTGTAAAATTTTTAGATGGTAAATATTCTTTAATTGTGCCCGATAACTCGTCCGGCAACTATGTCCTCAAGGGGGATGTAATGAACGCCTTTAGTGCTGCCAATATCAGTTTTGATAGTGTTAAGAATAGTTTATTTACGGCAGATTCTTTAAACTCGGATAAATTGGTGTGGAATCCAAGCTTAACTGATGTTAATCAATATGCTCAAGCCTTAGGCTTTTCTGATTCAACAACTGTACCAACAGCGGTTCTAGGCCTATGGGGTAGAGTGTATACTACGGAAATTCCAATTGAAGATGTTTCGTACGTTTATGGTCAATAAATAATTAACTTTGAAAGGGGGTGTGGATAAATAGCTATGAATGTGGACAATAAATTTAGTCAGGATATGTTGCGGATTCAATCAGAGCAAATTGGGCAGCGCGTAGATGCGCCGAATGAGCGCAAGATTGCAGAGAGTAAGTTTAGAGATGAGTTTAAGCAGAAACTTGGTATGACTGATGACAATGATGTTGTCCAGTTTTCAAACCATGCTATTGCCAGGCTGCAGAAGAGAAATATTGATATTTCAAAAGATGATTTGCAACGTATTACAAGTGCGGTAGAGAAGGCATCGGCTAAAGGGTCTAGGGATTCTTTGGTTCTTGTCGATGATTTAGCCTTGGTAGTGAGCGTAGCAAATAAAATGGTTGTAACAGCTATGGATAAATCGTCCATGAGAGAGCAAGTTATAACCAATATCGATAGTGCGGTTATAGGTTAGTATTTTAAATTATTAGAGGTAAGCTGGTTGGTCCTCCTGTAGGGAACCAGCAATAACAAGGGGGGCAAGATATGTTAAGATCCATGTTTTCAGGGTTGTCTGGTCTTAGAAACCATCAAATTGGTTTAGACGTAATCGGTAATAATATTGCGAACGTTAATACCGTAGGTTATAAAGGTTCACGTATTCAGTTCGCAGAGCTATTAAGTCAAACCATACGCGGTGCCGCATCACCAATTGATGGCGGACGAGGCGGTACGAACCCTATTCAAGTTGGTTTAGGTGTTGGAACGGCTTCTGTCGATGTTTCACATTCACAAGGAAATTTACAATCGACCGGTAATATGAGCGATTTAGCTATTCAAGGTAATGGCTTTTTTATCTTAAGTGATGGTAGTAGTCAGGCATACACAAGAGCGGGTGCATTTTCTTTCGACTCCAATGGTACTATGGTGCATTCTAATGGTATGAAAGTAATGGGTTGGATGGCCGATTCAACAGGTGTGATTGACAGAAACTCAACTATTCAAGGAATCTCAATTCCAGTTGGTCAATCAATCAATGCTAATCCAACTTCGGCAATTACCTATGCTCACAATTTAGATGCTAGTTCGGATATGTTGGGTACTCCAAAATTGGCTGCAGGTAACTCTGCAGGGGTACAGCGTGTTTTTGGTAAATATACAGGAACGGCTCTCGCTGTAGATAATGCAAATGCTTCATTTCCTATTAGTGACGTAGTGGGGTCACACTATATTTCGGTGGCTGCTGAATCTCAGACTGGTGATAGAAACAGTTTAAATGGTACCGAGACGTTAACTACCTTGCTTGTTGGCGATACAAGTACTTTTAATGTAGTCGTAGATGGTGTTCCTCACGCTATTACACTTAGTAATGGGTTAAATAGCTCAGTAAATGAAGTGATTTCGGCAATTAATTCACAGGTGTCTGGAGTTACGGCAGAACTATCGAATAACTCGGTAAAAATTAGCAGAAATGTTGCAGGGTTAAGTGCTACTGTATCGGTTGAAGATACCGGTTTTGCGACAAATGGTATTGCTGCTCGTGTGTTTGGTACAGGTGGAGGTAAATGGGCCACTCATGCGCAAACTGTGGGCACCAATGCAACGCCAAAAGCAGCTATTGATACATTAGCGGGGTTAGACAAAACTAATGTGCTCAAAGTTACTGTAAATGGAATTACTACAACTTTTAACCCTGCTACTGCAGGGCTAACGGCTGGATCAAGCGTTGCGGATTTAATTACCGCTTTTAATACTTGGTCTCAGGATCCTGCCGGCGGTAATTATGGTACTGGCGTAAATGCTGTGTTTATGGGGTTAAACAGGAGTGGCCAGTTGTATGTGGCTGAAAACTCGCATGAAACAGCGGGCTATGTAACAATAGCTGATGCAAATAATGCTACGGCGCATGACGGTATCGCTGATTTGTTTTTTTCAAATGTTGGAAATTGGTCTACCGATAAAACAACGATAGCAAAAAAGTCTGTAGAAGCTAAAGTATCCCAGTATTATCAAGAGGCTGATGGTGGCGGCACCCACATTGTGCCGCTAGCGTTTTCGAATGGTGATGCTACTATTACTGGATTAGATGGCATAAATATTATTGCGGATACAACAGGTTTTAAAACGGGTTCAATGGTTATAAACTCTGTGGCGGCTAAAGATCATGTGGTTTCAACCTCAGTGTATGACTCCTTGGGAAGTAGTCATACGGTAACACTTACACTAAGCAGAACCTCTAATAATACTTGGGGGTGGACGGCTTCAGGTATTGATACTACAGGTTCAGGAACCTTAACTTTTGATAGCAATGGTATCATACAGTCTGGCGCCTCAAGTGGCACTATTTCTGTTGGTGCGCAAGGTGGTGCAAGTTCTCTGGCGGTTACTCCAAATTTTTCAGCGATTACACAATATTCGGATCCCTCTACTATGGTGCACATTAAGCAGGATGGTTACGCCAATGGTGCGTTGTCTACTTATAGTATCGATGCAAACGGGCAAATATTAGGGATCTATACCAATGGGTTGAACCAAACTTTAGGGCAGTTAGCAGTGGGTGCATTTAATAACCCAGGTGGTTTAATTAAGATTTCAGACAGTATGTTTATTTCTTCCAATAACTCTGGTGCAGCGCAAATAGGTTCTGCAAGTACCGCGGGTAGAGGTTCTCTTTCTGCTGGTACTTTGGAAATGTCCAACGTAGACGTAGCGCAGGAATTTGCGAATATGATTATCTATGAAAGAGGATTTCAGGCAAATTCAAAAGTAATATCTACTGGTGATGATATGCTGCAAACCTTGGTTAATATGAAGAGATAATCAATAGTGAATGGTGAATGGTGAGTTGTGAATGGAAGTATTTATGCTCATTAGTTGAAATGGAAAATTGAATTGAAAGAGCTCCCCCTTTTTGGGGGAGTTTTTGTTAGGGGTAAAAAAATAAAATATATATGCTAAGATTACATATTGGTATAAGATTTAACTAGGAGTGAGTAATAAGAGATGGGGAAAATAACATTAATTTTTTTAGCGATGGCTATTTCGATGGTGCTTGTTGCTTTTATGATGGAGGGCGGAAGTTTAATGGTTTTCTTAGCTCCAACAGCGTTAATGATTGTTGTGGGCGGAACATTTGGCGCGGTGGGTGTGGCATTTCCCTTCGATGAAATAAAAAAAATTCCATCTGCTTTTAAAGTGTTAATGACATATAAACCTAAAGACTTAATGGAATACATTGTGATTATAAAGAATTTATCGGCAAAAATTAGAAAAGAGGGAATCCTAAGCCTAGATAAAGAAATTGAAAAAATTGAGGACCCCTTCTTGGTAAAAGGACTTAGGTTGATGGTTGCCGGTGCTATCTTTACTCTTCCAGCTTTATATATTTT
>CAIUUT010000140.1 GCA_903902445.1 uncultured Candidatus Marinamargulisbacteria bacterium | reverse complement strand
CTTTCGATATAAGGTTCCATTTTTTGCCACCGAAATAATTCCCGTCTCTTCCGAAGTCACAATAACAATAGCATCGGTATGTTCGGCCAAACCTAAAGCAGCACGGTGTCGGGTACCCAAGGTTCTGTCTCGCAATTTACTTTGTGTTAGGGGAAGCAAGCAACAAACAGCCTCAATCTTGTTACCTTTAATAACTACAGCTCCATCATGCAGTGGATTTCTTCCATAGAAAATAGTCGCCAGCAACTCCTCTGAAAAATCAGCATTTATGGCCACACCTGTTTCTTTAATGTTCTCCAAAGTATTTCGTTGTTCTATAACAATCAGCGAGCCCGTTCTGTTTTCAGCAAATGCTTCTACCACCTTCACTAGATTTTGTATGGCCTGTAAAGAAAAATACTCTTCTTCTTTGTTTGTATTCTGCACCAGAAAGTTTTTTAGCTGCATACTCCTGCCAATTTTTTCTAAGAGCATTCTAATCTCGGGCTGGAAAACAATAATAAAAACTAAGAGAAGAATTTGGGTAATCTTTTGCATTAACCAATTAATGACATAAAAATGGAAAACAAAACTCAGTAAATATACAAACAAAACACCCAACATACCCTGTATGAATAGTTTAGCCCGACTATTTCTGGTCCAAACCAATAAGTAATAAATCCCAATACTTATTAACGCTACATCCATAAAGTCTTGCCAACGAAGATAGTTCAATAGTTCCATTTTATTACCTATACCTTAACATCATTGCGAATAATATCAGACAAACTTTCTCTACGCAGAACCAACTTATCTTGGCCACCTTCTACAAAAACCATAGCAGGTTTGCGATAACGATTATAATTACTGGACATCGAATAATTGTAGGCCCCGGTAACATACACCACTAAAATATCGCCATCGGCTATTTTCGGCAAAGCACTATCTTTTATTAAGACATCTCCCGACTCACAAAATTTACCAGCTATAGTATACACTTTGTTTTTTTCTTCATTCATTTTATTGGCGATATCCGCACAATAAAGTGCTCCATAAGTAATGGGTCTAGGATTATCGGCCATACCACCATCTACTATAGCATAGGTTTTGCTCTCCGGAATATTTTTAATATTCCCTACTGTATAGAGGGTTACCCCAGCATTGGCCACTAAGGAGCGCCCTGGCTCAAGAATAAGTGTAGGTTCAAGCGGATAATTAATTTTTTTCAGATAGCTCTTCAAGTGTTTAGCAATCCCTTGCACAAAATTTTCAATATCGGGAGGGTCATCTGCCTCTGTATAGCGAATACCTATTCCACCTCCGATGGAGATATCTTTCATTAAAATTTGTTTGCGAGTGTATATATCTAAGGAAATATCCAGTAACGTCTCTACCACCACATCAAAAGGCTTAATATCAAATATTTGCGAACCAATATGGACGTGCAAGCCACGACACTCAATATAAGGAATTGTTTTAATGTAATCGATTGCTCCCAACAATTCTTCTTTCAAAATTCCAAACTTAGAGTCACGTTTACCGGTCGCAATAAAATCATGTGTGTGCGCCTCTATTTCAGGAGTAATACGGATCATAATCTCAACTTTGTGACGAAGATCAAGGCGCTCATATATCTTTTGTAAGCGCTCAATTTCATAAAGATTGTCAACCATAAAACAACCAATCTTTTTACTTAGCGCAAACTCAATCTCTGCATTTGTTTTATTATTCCCATGAAAAAAAACTTTTTGGGGGCTAACTCCAGCATTTAGAAGTGTAAACAATTCCCCATCTGAAACCACATCAAAAAACAAACCTTCTTCATCTAAAACTTGATAAAGAGCGGTAATCGACAAAGCCTTGCTGGCATAAGCGATGATCGTTTTCGGGTAAATTTCTTTAATTGTATTATATTTATTGGCCATACTACGAATGGTAGCCACGTCCATTACATACAGAGAAGTGCCATGTTTCTTAGCCAATTCAATAACGTCTAATCCACCAATTTCTAGGTGTCCAGTGCTATTTATTTTAGAGGTTATTGGTTTCATTTAACAATCCTTTCTAACGCACCCCGTCCTGTTTAGATGGGATGATCTACCCCTTTAGCAGTTTATATTCCACGCTGTCAACCAAGGCTTTCCAGCTCGCTTCAATAATGTTGGCACTTACACCAACAGTTCCCCAAGTGCCTTTGTCGTCGGTAGTTTCAATAATAACTCTAACTTTGGCATCCGTACCTTCTTGGCTGTTTAGCACCCTTACTTTATAGTCGGTGAGATGCATGTTGAGTATTTGCGGATACTTGCCCTTTAATGCCTTGCGGAAAGCATGATCAAGTGCACTCACGGGGCCATTGCCCTCACCTGCGGTGTGTATAATTTGTCCATCTATGGTCAGTTTCACGGTAGCCTCTATGGCATACTGCTCACCAGCACCTTTATCGTTTATGATTCTAAATCCCATTAGCTCAAAAAATGGCTTATATTGTTTTGTCGCACGGCGTAACATGAGTTCAAAGGAAGCCTCCCCTTCTTCGAACTGATAGCCAGCATTCTCCATATTTTTAATATCCTCAAGCAAGTCTTTCATTTCCTCATTATTCCCATCTATATCAACACCCAACTCTTTGGCCTTATACTTAATATTACTCAACCCAGACTGATCCGAAATAACGACGCGCTGTTTGTTTCCCACCAGGGTAGGATCCAAGTGTTCGTAAGTCTGCGGATTTTTCAAAATAGCGCTCACATGGATTCCTCCCTTGTGAGAAAAAGCACTATGGCCGACATAGGGTTGATGCAAATTTGGAGCCAGATTGGCGATTTCACTTACATGTCGAGACAATGAGGTTAGATCCTGCAAATATTGGTCAGCAGAAGTTTTAAGTTTCATTTTTAAAACAATAGCAGGAATAATGGAGCATAAATTAGCATTTCCACAACGTTCTCCATACCCATTTATGGTACCTTGCACTTGCCCACACCCCTCATAAATAGCGCTAACAGAGTTGGCAACAGCCATATCACTATCGTTATGAGCATGAATTCCCAGAGGATGATTTACTTCTTTTTTAACAGCTCGAATAATTTCCACAACCTGATGAGTAAGCGCACCGCCGTTTGTATCGCATAACACTAATACATCAGCGCCACCTCTCACTGCAGCATGTAAGCATTGAATGGCATATTCTGGGTTATGCTTGTAGCCATCAAAAAAATGTTCAGCATCAAAGAAAACTTCCTGCAAATTAGCTTTCAGAAAAGCCACAGAATCTTCAATTAATTCCAAATTTTCTTCTAAGCTAATCTTTAAAGCTTCTTTGACATGAAAATCCCAAGTCTTTCCAAAGATACAAGCACCATCTGGCTTGGACTCAACAATTGCCAGTAGGTTCTCATCTTCTGAGGGTTTATTCTTGGCGCGACGCGTGCTACCAAAAGCCATAAGTTTAGCGTGACTTAAATTTAGCTTGCGTGCTTCCTTAAAATACTCAATCGCTTTCTGATTTGAAAATGGCCAGCCCCCTTCGATATAGTCAATTCCAAAACTATCCAGCAACTTAGTAATTCGCAGCTTATCAGCCAAAGTAAAAGATATACCCTCAGCTTGCTCACCATCTCTAAGTGTGGTATCGAATAGCTTAACTGTCATAGAAAATGCTCCCTTTGTGATGTTTACCTGCTATTATAAGATTAATTATAGCTTTTGTGAAATTATTTAGCTCAAATCCTCTTCGCAGACTCATTCATTATTTATAATGTTTAACCATATCCGATCTTTGGTATAACAATTATTAAAGGAAGTCTACGCAAATTATATGTGGCGACCACTAAGCTAGGAGGACTAAAGTTAATGATAAAATCCATTAATATAAGCAACGCAGAAGCCCCTTTGGCAAAGCATTCCACTGCGATAAATTTCAACGAAGCCTTTTGCAAACTGCATAACATTAAATTTCCTTTAGAAAACGTTAAAGTCACTGAAACTCCAAAACCAAGCGAAATTTCTCCCCTAAAGAATCCTATTGTCTCTAGCGCTCCAAAAAACTCTCAACCCAATGAAATAGCTCGCCAAATAATTGACAAAGAAATAACAAAATATTCCAAGAACAAGGGAGTAAAAGAAGCCATTAGCGAGATCTATCATGAAATTAAACCAATTCTACCAAAAGCCGCTGAAATAGATAATAAAAAAATCGTCGACCCTCTCGCTATAATAAAATTATTAAAAAATGATGCACCGGGAGCTTTTAACAATTTGCTTAAATTGCACTCCAATGAAAATTTGAAATATTTAGTTAAGCTGGTTGATTTGCATGAAAACTACTCTGCAATAGGGGAAGTTATTGATTCTATTCCAAACGACTACGGTGCCATAATAGCTATTGATAATCTTTTTAGCGATATAAAACATTATAAAATCCCGTTAGAAGAGCAAAGTATGATTAATGGCTATAATAATACCGAAAAGTTATTACTAGATCTGATGAAAGATCCAAAATTCGACTATCACCTTTCTCATCAACGTAGTCCACTCTTATTTAAATTAGTCGATTTACTAAAAGAAAATAATCTAGAGAAAACCACAGCCTATATTGAGAGTTACAAAAATATTGCTAAAATAAATAAACAAAATTTCTTAACAAATCAGTCAGCAAAAACCATTGAAAGCAGCCCCCCAATTATTAATGAATCTTCAATCAAAGCCGAGGAATCTATTGCTGGATCTGGAAAAGTTCTAACCGAAAAATCAAAGGCTCTCGAGAAAGAACTTAGTATGATCGGAAAAACGGGAAAAACAATAAAATTCATTGGAAAAATAGCCACACCCTTATTAGTCTTGCTTGGAGTAGTCGCCGTTATTGAAAAACATAAAGACAAACTGTTGCAAAAAGGACAAACTCCTGAGCAGAAACAAAAAGCTATTGCAGAGTACAACAAAGATCTTGCGATTATGCTCATTAACTTAGGTGCCTCTATCCCAGACACTGGATTCGAAACAGTAGCCTTTGGCAAGGAACTATTTCAAAACAGAGGCAATATTATGAAAACTATTAAAGAATTTGATAGCGATAGTCATCTTACAATAACGACCCTACTAAAACAAAGCGGCTTTACCGATTACGTAGCCAAGCAATTTTCTGAATTATTGAGTTAATACTATTTGAGGAGGAGAAAGACTTATGACAGATTCAATTGAAAATAATAAAAGACGCCCTTATTCATTAAAAGCAAAAAAACAAGACTTCGTTGCTCAAAAAGCGCTTGAAACACACAAGATGCTCGGCAACCAAAATATAGCCAAACCATCAACAACCCCTCGCTTAAGCGAAATTATTCCTAAAAGCTCTACCCATATTTCACTTCCTGTATCGACTAAATCGCCACTAGAATCACAAAAAAAAATAGGACAAGAAATTACCAAACTTGCTCAAAATAGAAGCGTAGAGGAAAAGTTAAGATTAATATTTAAGCAACTAAAACCTATAGTTCAAAACAATTCAGACACCCTGCACGATAAAATGCTGGCGAGCATAAAATTTGTATTAAATCCTGAAGGGAAAGAGGCTATGATTGCCGACCCTATTTCAGCCATAAAATTTATGAAAACTAAAGCACCAAGTGCTTTCAAAAGTTTACTTCACTGGAATCCTAATAAAACCTTAATTGATTTAGTTAATTTAATTGAAATTGATGAAAACCATACTAAAGTAGCACAACTGGTAACCGATATTAATAAAGACAAAACAGCTCTACTATCTATTGAAACTATGTGTAAAAGAATAAACCGTGAGGGGATTCCCTTGGAATCATTTAATGTAGATGGTTCCATAAGAAATATTGATGAAATCTTAAACAATCTAATGAAGACACCCCACTTCGAGATACAACTTGCCCATAATAAAAATCCGAAAATTTCAAAATATTTTTCCTTAATTAAAGAAAATAATGCAGGAGATAAAGCCGTTTGCTTTAATAAGTATCTTGTGGATAACAAACAACCTCTTCAAGATATACATACACCACCTTTGAGTTTAGAGGAAAAGACAGACAGTTTAATCCAAAAAACAAGTAAACTTAGCAAACTTGGAGTTGTAGTAAAAACAGTGGGGAAAGTGGCCATGCCTATTGTAATCCTGTTGGGCGTTTTAGAAGTCATGAAAAAACATAAAGATAATCTCGCCCAAGAGGGAGAAGATCCTGAAAAAAAACAACAAGCCATCGCAGATTACCATAAGGATTTAGGGGTAATGCTCATTAACTTAGGTGCCTCTATTCCAGACACTGCAGTAGACATTGGAGCCTTCAGTAATGAACTATTGAAAAACGAAGGCAACATTATAAAAACTATAAAAGAATTTGATAGTAATGACACTAGTAAAATATCTATTACAAACCTACTTAGAAAAAGTGGCATTACAGATTACGCCGCCACGCAATTTACTAAACTATTTCCCTAAAAGTAGAACATTATTCCGCCACTGAGCACTATTCCATCAAAGGCAACTCCATGGTTTTGCAAGTGTCGGTTATAGGCGAATTCAAAGTCTAAATAGGAATCATTTAATAAGGACATAAAAACGCCAAATATAGTATCGCTAGTTGCAGCTGATCGAAACTGTGATTCAATCCCAAACCCTAGTTCTATGACTTCCTTTAAATCTTCCACCGAATTAACAACATTTATATTATTACCCGCTCCCGCAAATGAATAAAGAGAAATCGTCCGTGAACCCGCTAAGGTATCGGAAAGAGTATAAATTGCTCTTAAGCCAAGAGTAGAAAAGCTATTACTAGCACTTTGAGAAGATAACCAGCCTGAAACCTGAAAACCTAAACGATCAGCAACAAAATACTTGCCACTAATTCCTGAAACGATAGGGCTTAACAACACTCCCACAGCCAAATCGCCCCGAGACTCACGAGCTCGCTTCGCCTCCGTCAGTTTTGCGCCACGGTTCGTAACATCCGTCTTTACGTCTACAAAAGTACTCGTGTTTATTGTCTTAACTTTCCCAGCCTCCACCTCTACAATTTGGGAATAAATAACTCGCTTATCTTTCTCGACTTTAATATGATGAGAGCCCGGTTCCACCGCTAAATCATAAACAGTCTGTGCACCAGCCAGCTTGCCATCTACATATATTAATGCCTGTTGGTCATCATTGATAACATTAATGGTCTCACCAAAAGCAATTGCCATTAAACACAGTAGTACTAATAATATTTTTTCCATAAAAAACTCCTTTAAAAATGTTTGCCTAAAATATATTTTTAACTATCGAGGAAAGTATAGCCAACTTTCCGAAAAATTTATAGTCTATAAATTTACATCTTCTCAGCCTTGAATTTTAAGTACTCTAACGCAAAATATTTTTTTGCCTCACAAGTAGGATTATCGCAATTACTCGGGCTACCTATCGCGCAAGCTAAAGGCTCCTCTATCTTACAACGATACCGTAACACACACTTTTCAGCACAAATATTTTGTGGTCTATAATCTAATAACAGTTCTCCAAAAAAGTCGGACGTCACCTCTATTTCGTCCTTTTCAGCCTGTCGCAAAATGTTCATAAATATCCTCGCAAATTCTAAGAGTCTCAGTTGGCTGCTTGGCTCCTGCTGTTCCTCAGTCATCTCGAACTGAGGATTAAATTTCATAGACGTAACACCCATTTTTTTTAAGTACTCATAAATCATTACTAGATTATTGCCCTGTGAAATAGTTACTAACGTTTGCACTCTAATACCCTTACTTATTAAACAAGCAATATTTCTACTAACAATTCCCTCAGTGCTCCTATCACCTGCTACTAATTTTATAAAAGATTGCGTGTCTTCCAATCGGACGCGACACACACGACTTTCGCCAACTCTTCGGTCAATAATATCCTCTTCAAAAAACATATCCATTATCAGCTCTGGAACCACTGTTTGAGCCTCCTCATTTACTTCAGTCACAATGAGTTCCATCTCAAAATCGTCAGGCACTATGAACATCGATTTACTAAAATGCTTTTCATATACCAAATTAATTTGTAAAGGATCTAAGGAGGAAAAAAAATGAAGCGGCACTTTATATAATCGCCCTAAATAAGAGGAGAAAAAAATAGTCTCCTGCTCTGTGGCGCAAATAAAGAAAATATCCTTCATGACCCCATATTGATCCCCTATTTCGGGTTTCACCCCTCTACTAAATGCCCCAAGATGATAGATACTTATGCCTCTGTCCAAAATATTTAATCCTAAACGGACATGAATGTTAAAAAGCTCAGGCAAATTGGACACAGAGCCTGAATAATCCAAAAGGCAGTACTTAAAGAATATCAGAGTTAAATACTCGGCACACGCCTCTTTTTGCAAGTAATCTTCCGCAGGTTCTAAGACTTCAGCATCCATTTCTATAAACGAAGAATGAACCCCATCGGAAAAAAAATGAGCAAGTTGACTGATTATTGAGCGCAAGTACTCTATACGAAACTCAGCGGGCGCAAAGCCCACCGCAACGTGAAAACCCTCATTATTTGCAATGTATTGTCCTTTATTGGGGGGCAAGGCTTCAAGAAGATGGACGACGATATCCTTTGCCACGTCACTGGCTGTTAGAATCTTAAAGACATGAATCGCTTGCACGATATAAGGGACATATTGTTTTTCAAAATAGTCTACCATTGATGCCGCAGCGATTGACTGCCAATGAAAATTAAAGTCTGCCTTCTGTCCATCTAATATTTCTTGTAATTCGCAGCAAAAATCTACCAAACCGCTCCCATCCATTTGCGCAACCCCAACGTTCGTCAAATAGGAATAAAGATTTGTTTGAAGTTCAAGAAATTCCTGACTTTCACTACACCACGGATACTTAAGCAGAACCGACATGTAATGCTCGACACTACTCTTTAAGGTTGTAAATTGTTGCGCCTTTACCTCATTCTGTCGCGCAAAATCCGCAGCGAAATCTGGACTTTGAAAATTGGACAGAAAGTAATAAAAGTAATTTTCGTTATAACTACAAACTATTTGCATAGCACTATTATATATTACCCTCAGTCTATACTCAACCGAAAGTGGCTTTACTCGAGAGGGGAACTACTTCTTTCTACTCTTAATTGAGGCTAGATAAGCGCGACGTTGTGCCGCAATTTGTTCGGATATGGCGGCAGCATCCTGCTCCTGTTGTTTCTTCTCTTTTTCTTGCTTATAAATGTCAGTTTGTCTATTGTACTCTGCTTTTAACTCGTCATTGTAAATACTGGTAAACAAGTTAGACTTAGTAACTTCCTGAAAATAGGACTTCATTTCGGAGGACAAATGCATCTGCTTCATACTGGTACCGATGTGAGCTTGATAGTAACCAGACGCTGAACTATCGCTGGGATTATCAAAAACTGAATTACCTGACAATTTGAAGCCACTCGAAATATTCCAATTTGTACCGTCGTAACTCGCAGAGATTCTATTATAGAAGTCCTCCACTTTCGTTTGACGTTTACTTCTTACTGAATTTGATAACTCGCCAGCCAAATAATGACTGGCACTGGTCGACTTGGAGCTCTCTATTTGTGAACTTAGATCTGAAGCTACATTGTAATCCATATTGGCAAAATCCATTTTCTTGGTAGCCACGCTCTCCACATCATTGGTGGGCACATAACGACCATCCGTCTGGTACCAGCCCAAAGTATTTGTCTTATTATCCGTCAGCTCAGACGATAGGCTTAAGCTACTATAATCGTCCTTCATATAGAATTCGTTAAGATAGTTTTTATTCAGAGCGGCCTTAACCGAAGACTCATTACTGGATGCATTTAAAACGGTTTGAATCTGCTCAAGAGAGCGATTATAAGTATTTGCCAACTGCCCCATATAGGCATCGGGTGGATTAACTTGACTACTCAAAGTCGTTAAATTAGAAATAGAGCTTAAAAAATCATCATTTGTCACCAGAGACCTAATGGAGTTTTTTACCGATAATTTTAGCGAACCCTCTGTACCCATAAAACCACTTAGAGTCGGATCTTGTGTATCATTGTATAGCGTTCGCAAGTAATCATTTCCCAGATGAGCATTGTTAAATCGATCAACAATCACCTGCTTTTGCTGGCTCGTGAGCCCCAAGGCTTGAGTGGCACTTGGGTTATTCATAAATACTGGATCAATCGTACTTGGGACATCCTCTAATTTCAGTGTTTTTAGTGTTTTACCACCGCTTATATACCCAAGATTTGTTAATTTATTATAAATAGCGCTCGCCGCCAAGCTATCTAAACCCACAGCACTAAAGGCACTCGAATCTTCTGTAGAAGTAAATGTTATCGAATTATCTCTTCGTAAGCTAGCCAAATTGGAGTAAGATCCATCTAGCTGTGGCATTTTAGAACTATCAAATACAGCATTGGTAGAACCCACTGTACCACTTGAGCTTGAAATAAGGTTATTCAATCTGGAATTCAACGTACTTACAAAAGTGCTAATGGAACGCTCATCGTTCTTTACCGACTGCTCTAAAATGGTTCTATACTCAGCCGTAAGCTTACCATATTCCGTAGAGTCCACGCCCAATTGCAAAGTGCCGAACTTATTGTTAAATAGATTTTGCACACTACTTGAAGCGGCAATATTACTGGCAAATTGTCCCGTTACGTCCACGCCACCCGCCAAGGTTTCCATTTTTTGGTAAAGAGGAATCCAAAACTTCTGCAAGTTAGCGTCATCCGTGCTTTCAGTGGTTTGAGTAGCGCCTTGGATTTTACTAATAAAACTAGTTAACTTTTCTTTTTCTGTGCCCGTGGTGGAAAAAATACTAATCACATCGGCTTTAAGCATATAATTGCCGCTTACATTCTCCATCAAAGCACTCGCACTCGTGGTGTCTTTTAGAAAACTGTACAAATTCGTGGAAGAAGACAGCCCCGTAAATAAATTTTTCAGAGTAGCGTCACTGACTTCTTTGGCCTGCGACATCCCAGCAGCTGCGGCTTGTAAAGGTTTTAGAAAATCCGTTCCACTGGTACTATCTGGAGAGGCAAACATCTGCATCATATAAAAGCTGTTCATTTTCTGCATGTTGTTGATCATCTGCAAATACATTCGGTCTACTTGACGCACATCGGTTGTCGAAAAATTGTTGGCAACAGCCGCTCCTGAGGAATCCACCACGGTCTGACTATTTACGGTACGATTGGTAGAGCTAAGATAGGTGGAGCTAAATGATTGGCTCATAATATCGTCTGGAGCGTAACCAATTTCGCCCATATTTAACGCTGAAAGATTAACTTCAGAAGATGCGCTATCTAACACACTGTATACTTGTCCGTAAGTCATTTTATTGAAATTATCTATAGATTGGATATCCTTAAATATTCGCCCACTATTTTCTGTCATATTTTGCAAAATATCGACAACGTTCTCCCCAGAGAAATTGCTAAATAAATCATTCTTAATAACGGAGGAAAAATCGGCACTATTGCTCTGCTTACTGGCTAAAGCACTAAACACACCATTGACTCTGTCTAGTATCGCCTGCTTACTTTCCAAACCATCAAAGGTAGTCACTCCATCATTTACCAAAGTCACTTGCACTTGCTGCCCCAGATAATAACTCAGTAAGGTCTGCGAAGGACCACCCAAACTCACAGGGCTTGTTAAGGCACTTGCTGCCGTCTTTAGTAAGGCATCAGTGGAGGCTGTCAGCGAAGTTTTCAGATCAGATAAGACAGTTCCATCAGAAATAGAAATCGTTGGGTCAACTAAACTAATGTCTATAGCCGCTTTCAAGTCTTTCACGGTTTGCAAAAAATTATCTACCTTAGATAAAGAAGCGCTGGAGTTTGCACTTTGGGTTAACAAGTCATCCTTGGCGGATATATATTTATTTAATTTGGCCGTTAAGTCAGCTAAATTCTGCGGGGCACTATTTAAGCTAAGCGTAGGATTAACGCTTCCCAACTGACTACCCGCGCTCGAGATGATGAGTTTGCGATACAAATCATAAGAACCCTGATAGGCCTCACTTTCAATCGCCCTGCGTCTTAGCCAGTTGATCTTGGCATTCTTTCTTTGCTCCAAGTTATAGATAAAGTTATCACTACTATCTTTGTCTTGCCCTACCGCATCAGGCACAAAGTAGTTATACATTTTTCCAGCTTTACCCCCCGTTACCACGTCTAAATACAACATTCCTTTAACTTCGTCATATTTCCAAGCATCAGGGTTGGCATATTTATTAATATCTTGACTGTAGTTTACGGTTTGACTGTTTACCCCGAAAACCGAAGCCATCCCTTCGGTGTAGCGACGCTTAGACTCCATCATCAGCATGGACATATAAAAGACATCCTTATCTGTCCACTTCGAAACTCCGTTTGCATCTTTTTCATTAAAATCTGTACCGGACCTCGCCAACTCATAAATGTTTTGCACATAGTCAAACGAACCCGTAGCATCGGTACTTAGGTTAACGGATTTTTTAATTTTACTTAAGAAACTCTCGAAATCTCCACCTGTTGTCGAATCTTGCAACCCTTGCAAGGCCTTGTTATAGGTATATTGAGCGGAGCTATTTACACCCACCGAATTACTGGCAACATTAGCGAACTTGGACCCCGCCATGAAGTTACTGTACATGGACGAGTAGTCAACCACTGGGCTCGTAACTCCCAGTTTGGAGAGATAGTCCGCAGCATAGGTACTGGTACCCAGAGCATTTAGCGATAGGCTAGCCTTACCCGCTGCATTTGCATCTTGCACCCCATCACCATTCATATCCACCACAAAATTATTATCGGACGTTAAGGCGGTATGCTGCATGTCCACAACCGTGGGATGAAAATCTACACCTTCTCGAAAATAGGCTGCTTGGTCTTGTCCCGAAATATTTGTAAGCACTGGGGCTAATATATTCGTGGTACTGTCCATACTATACAGATTATTGGAGGAATATCCGCTATATTGAAGGTTAGCAACACTGGAACCATCTTTAGTTCCCGCAATAGCAGTAAGCTCTTGTCCGTCCACAGTTCCAACACCTAGAGTGCCGTCATACGGAACTCCCAACAAACCCGTAAACCTACTAAGGTTAACATCCGCCGTGCCATCACCATTTAAGTCTAAATTGTTATTGGTACCATCAAAAATTTTGTTATAAATTTCACTTTGCGTCCCTTTCCACAAGCTGTTTTGTAGTAAGTTTGCATTTTTATCCTGATTATATATAGACTCAGCAAAACCATCGCTACTATTTTGGGGGTTACTAAGATTAACTTGATTTTTTCCTTCAAAACGTTTGGTTAACGTATCGGTCACATTACGAGGTAAAAACTTCATAACTTCATTTAAGAAATTAATCTTTGTATCCAGCCACACACTAGCTTCTTTGTTTTTCAAGCTACCATCTGGCATAAACAGCGGTGTGTTTGCTTTATTATACTTCGGAGTCGCCGTTTGAATACTTATCGGTTGTATTGGTTCCGATAAACCATAATCATCTGCCATTTATTTTCCTTTATTAAAGTGAAAAGCAGGATCCCCACCACCACTATTCACGCCTTTAGCCTTCAGAATTTGCATTCTCTCATTACTGACCACTCATTACTCTTTACTAACTTGTCGCGCTGTAGCCTTGGCAAAAGCGGACACACACCCTTCATTTTTCACAACTCACCATTCACCAATTATTGCGAAACTCCTTTTTGAAAATTCTGAACCGCTTCCTTCTTAACATCGCTAGAAACTTTACCCGAAGCACCAACGGCGGATAACGCATCTTTCATCTGCGCCAACATTTGCTGAATAAGAAACAACGTTCCAGGACTTTCCATAATAGAGTTAGTGTCAACTAAAGATAAAGTTGCATTATCAATCGAAATATTGGTTCCATCACCCGAAAGTTGTAATCCACTAGACGAATCTAGAGTAATATAGTCACCACCGCCACCAGTAATCGTATAGGTAGTAACGCTACCAGATTTTGTAGTGGTATAGGTCTTGCCCTGGTTATGGTCTTTAAACGCCAACATTTGCGCCGCCGCATTAGCATTTCCACCACCAGCAGAATTCATAGTGGCTATAGTTGAACCATTTAGCGAGATGTTACTCATGTTGGTAGCGGCCATATTTTCCACACCTTTACCGGTACTCATAATTTGCGACATATTCATAATATTGCCAAAAATTTCGTTCATTCGTGCGGCTACCGTAAGCATCAGTTTCTCTGTATCCGTTTTACCATAAGTACTTGGCGTCGTACTTGTAATTTTAAGAGCGCCTGCCGCATCAGTTGCAGATTGGCTTGTGTAGCTGTTTATACCTGCAATTCCATTGGTATATACCATAATTAATTCCCCCTTTTACATCTTATATTTATTATTAACTTAAGGCCACACGCGCACCCTAGTTTTTTTTCTCTACTTATAATATCGCCAGAAAGCCCAGAAACTATGTATGTTTTTTTTATGTTGGATTAGAAGTTTTAGAAGGTAGTGTTACTATTTCTTTGCCGTTCCCACGAGAGGAAAGCCCTTTTTGGCCAGCTGCTGCGCAACTTCCGCGTTGTACTTTTGTAAGTTTTCATAAAATACAGGATGAATAGTGAACTTTCCTGTTTCGTACTCGAAAAGGATTTCTTGTTTCACCATGCTTCGTACAAAAGCTAAGTAAAAGTATTTCCGATATATTTGGGGTTTACCCTCAATAATCTCCCCCACAAACTCGTCAAAATAGTATAACTCCTGCTTCCCCTCTCTGGACTCGATTACCGTAAACTCATAACTTCCCGCATTAACCTCGGTAGAAACCAATCCACCTGTCATCTTCGCCAGCCCAGAAATATCTCTGTTGCTAAGTTTAAAATTAATGGTAACTTTCTTCTTATCAAACACCATGCTGCTGTTTTCTATTTCCAGCGCTTCCTTAGAAAGGAGAAACTCTTTATTAAAAACTGCGGGAGCATCTACCTTTTCATGATTATTGAAGTCAATGAGCATACTTTCGCCCTCTTCTAAATCGGGCAAAGAATCGACATCAAAGTCCTCTTCTTTTCTAAATTGAATATTGCTCAAATTTGCTACTTCCATTTTTCTGTCCCCTTCCGTTATTCCATCAACGTCACGATTCCTTCCCCATGCAGATGGAGTTATTCACATTCACCTCTCACTATTCACCATTCACTAATTAATCATCGCCACCGACTTATCGATTCTCAAAAGATTGGCGACATTTTCCCCTTTATTGACGTAAAAATCCAAACCCAACCACGCCCAGTTCTGCTTATAATAGTCATTGGGGGAATCGCCCCAATAGCCATGTTTATTGTACATACTTACCAACCGCTCTAAAACCTTCTGACTATTCTCCTTATCCCCCATGGCCGAAAAATAGGCCAAATACACGCCATAAGAAGAAGCATACTCATACTGGATACCACGAATTAGCGGACAAGTTCCATCTATTGCATAACCACCTGTTAGCTTATTTTCCATTGCTAACTTATTTTTATAAAATTCGTAGGTTTTTTCCTTAAAAGCTCCGTCCATATTTAAGTCGGGAAACATCGCAAAGGTAAGCCCCAGAAAATACCAAGTTCTGAAAGCATCCCAGCTTTGCAAATATCCATCGGTTACCCCATCTTTGCCCCACGGCAAGTCCACCATCTTATTGTCGATGTCCAGCATACACCAATCAGGAACAAGCGCCCCTATGCCTTTAAAGACCTGCCCCTTATTATTCTTTAATACCGCATACTTACTCTCTTGGATTTGCGCCAAAGAATCTTTTTGTAAATCCAGCCAAGCATGACATGGATCTAAGCTAGCAAAAGCTGAGTAGAGAAAAGGCATGTAGTAGGAAAAATTAATCCAAGGGTCGCCCCTATCATTGGATAATAGATAGTAGCTCTTTTTCTTATCTACGCCTTGGCTAACCAGACGAACATTATCTAAGCAAAAACTTTCATCCAGTGGTTGGAACATCAGGTTTTTAACCTGTGCCCAATTAAAGTCATCGTTTAGGTTCTTAGAAAAATTCACCTTTACCTCAGATAACACCGAAGTAGATTCGTAGCGCTTATCTACGATGAATTTATGACCTTCCTTATCTTCCAGTATGATTTGCACACCCGCATTGGACTTAGTATAAAATACTATACTATTCACCTCACTAAAATCGGCAGAACCTAAGTATTTCCCTACTCCATACCAGTCCACACCATTGGTATCCAAACTTAAATACTTGTCGCCATCTTCCAACTCGATACTCTTCATCAGTCTGCCGTTTTTATCATTATAGGTAAACCACTTGTCCACACTGGACTGACTCTCAAAATCATCAAGCAAGCCATTACTTCTGGCGGATACACACTTGGTCCAAACATCAGCAACAATATGTTTAGCGTAAAACAAATAATCCAGATCCCCGCTTTTACTACCCCATTTATTGTGCGCCATAATAAGGGCCCCAGCAATAAGTTGGTCCCCATCGGGTGCTACGTCTAACCCATTTCTCCAACCATAGGTGGACATCGCTTTCTCGGGGACGTAAATCACACCACCAATGTTTGTTTTTTTAATATTAGGAGTGTAGCGCCAAGCAAAGAGATAATCTTTCTTTTCCTCAGGCATCTTTTCCCAGCGACTGGCTTCCCAGTTGAAAACCTTATTGATGTTTTTACGCATCAAGTTGTTAACCGACCACTTCCAAGTTTCATCAAATGTTTTCTTGTCATTCATAAGTACGGATCGGAAAAGCACATAGGAAACAGACTCTGAGTAAGTAAGATCCATTCCCTCGCTACCCAAACTAATATTGGATCTGTCCTTGTCGGCTAAAGGACGTCCATTAATTTCTACTTTTTCTTTCTTATAGTGCCCCCAACTGGTCTTTAGGACTTGTTGGTAGCTGCCCATCGAAAGAGAACAAATAATAATTAGTAAAAGAATCTTATGCATTATTTCCCCCTGCATTTCCTCTTGTACCTCTTTTTAGCAATTCTTAAACATTTATTTTTTTTGAATTATTGATGAATAAAATACCAGACGACTATCTGCAATATTAAAGCAATGAAAACGTTACAATTTTATAAGGAATATGCGCAAATCGTCCAGATGTGAGGCTGATTGACAATGTATAAATTCAAAACATTAACATAAAAATGTTTAAGAAAAATAAATATGGGCATAAATATTTATATATAACTTTAATACTCTAAACGATAGGAGTATAAACAGGAGGAACAAATGCAATCT
>CAIUUT010000139.1 GCA_903902445.1 uncultured Candidatus Marinamargulisbacteria bacterium | reverse complement strand
TTCCCCCTCTAATTAATACTTATATTATATCAATTTTTTACATGGAATTACACGTGTATCCCAATATATACAAGGGTTTAGTAAAGATATTATTGCTCTGGATCCCGCATCAAGTGCGGGATGACATTATGACACAGCCTGTCTCCCTGGACCCTCTTAAGAAACTTTATGCTCTTTCGAGAAAGTTTAGTAATCTGCGGTCGCTATGCTGTGCTGCGTTTTTCGTGGTCGTTGGTTAGAGGAAATGCTAGTGCTTAAAAGGACGTTCCCAAAGTTGTGCCCGGAGGGCTTACTTTGTGAAGGGTGGATTCAGGGTGGTCTTCCGAGAAGTTTTTCTGGTGTGCCTTTTCCATCAAAACAGTTTCAGCGGTAGTATGGAACAAAGGGAGGCACAAAAATTACACTAAAGTGTAGAATGTTGCCTTGCCTTTACCTTCGGACTTAATTAATCCGAGTGAAATCAACTTTCTAAAATCTAAATGCCTTGTTGGTTTTGCTCTGTCGGTGATTTCAGCATACTGCTTGTCGGTAATATAGCCGTTATCTTTGATGTGTTTCATGATCAGGATGTGCTGTTTCTTTAATTCATTATCAGGAGTTAGTGCTTGAACTGTAAATTCTTTATCGACTCGCAATAACTCGTCAATAATTCCGTCCGTGAAATACTCTAACCATTGCGTAAAGTTGACTCTTTCATGAATTTCATAATAGTTGCCGAATTCACCAACTTTAGCAAAATACTTTGTAACATTGCTGTTGTAGTAGTTTTCAAAGCTGAATAAGCGAAAGGTATTTATGCCAAGTATTGCAAGTAATATTTTAGTGACCACCCTTGTTGTTCGACCATTACCATCAATGAATGGATGGATAATGACCATTTGCTTATGAAATATTCCCGCAAGAATAAGCGGATCGATTTTGTCCTTGTTAATCGATACAAAATCAATTAATTCATTCATTAAAGCCAAGACATCCTTATGATCGGGAGGCAGATACACGGGCTTCCCAGTTTTAGGGTCATTTACAAACACAGGCTCCATGCGCAGCTTTCCACACCTATAGGTCTCTAACAGATTGTCTTCTACCAATTTGTGTAGTTTTAAAATGGTAGGTAATCCAATTTGTATATTTTGAAGGATAAACTTATCTGCAAACTCTAAGGCTTTGTTATAATTAAGGATTTCACGTTCACTGTCACGCAAATGTAGTGGATGATTCTTAAGGATAGACTTTACCTCGGTTAAGGGAAGTGGATTGCCTTCGATACTTGTAGAGGCATATACCGAAATTTCCCGAGCTGACCGTTCGAGTTTGGCTTTGACAATGGCAGGATATGACTTGTTGTTAAGCTTTTCCCAAAGCAGCGATATCCTCTTTATATTTGCTAACAAAGTCGTTGTGATGGTGTAGCTTGGCTGAAACATATAGACGAATTATAGACGAATAATAGACGATTTTCAAGGGTAGCTGCAGCAAAAAACACTTGCCGAGGCTGTTTTCGCAAAATCCATAGTTATGAAAGAGAGATTTTGCTGTTTCTGAACTATTATTCAGGTCGATATACAACAACAAACAACATTAAATTGCATTTTACTTAAAATAATATACAATCTAAAGTGTGGAAAAACTACTACTTACAACTGAAATTGCCTTCATCCGATGGGAAAAATTATGAGACAAATGCTGCTAACACGGAAACAGTCTTCCGTATTATCCAATCTATCCCTTCCCCAAAAGCAGAGCCCTTTAAGAGATGGTTGGCTAAAGTCGGATATGAGCGAGTACAAGAAATTGAAGACCCAGAACTAGCAACCAATAAACCAAGCCTAAGGAGATTGCCTGTAGCCGAAAGCCCTCTCTAATACCTCGCCACTAAACCCTTGTCCAGTAATTCCTGATTGAGAAACTTTCCGTTGGCGACTAGCTTATTTAGGTCGGTTTCCTTCTTGTCATAGAAAACATCTACTAAGTAGCGGTCGAACTTGTCGCGCCAATAGGTTTTTATAGCGATGAAGGGGCACTTTTGCAGGCAATTCGCGACATAGTCCTTGGCTGCTTGACCTTCGGGGGAGCCCAGTTCTGGGGCATCAAGACCCCGTAACCGAAGTTTCTGCACGGTTGTTGGCGGAAAACCAAGATCAATGTCCACCCAAAGCGTATCTCCATCTACGACCTCTAAAACAAACGCCTTATAGGTATAATGTTGGGCATCGCCAATTTGGACACTGGAAAGAACTTCCTTGGAGGCTGGTAAATAGATATTAAACCCCAGATCAAGTCGGCTCTCACCGCGAACGGTCTTAAGTCTATATATATAGGGAGCAGTTCGTATAACAGATAGTAAGGGCAGTGCTTTCGTTTTACTATTGCCATTCTCTTCCCGAATAAGGTCTATTAGTTCCCTAGAACTTAAATTATTTTCAACGATTTTTTCTTCATAAGCCACTCGAACTTCTTTTTCTGGGATCGTCAGTAACGTTTTAATATGTGTCCAAGACAATCGTCCCTGCGCGTGGACGATTTGCGGATACTCTTCATAAAACTGTACCGCAAGATAAAGATTTGTCTGTCCGATTTTTGTCATCTTTGACAAGGTCTTATACAAATAGTCCCCATATGTTGCTTTGTCGGCATTCTCCAATAGATGTTCTTTTATTCCCTTGCCAATATTCCAATACGCTAACTTTTTCCCTTGTTCAATTTCAAAATTTATAGTTTCAATAAGAGCTTGAATTGGGGGAGGAATTTCAGTATTTTGGACGATTGCCATATTACTTCCTTTATTTACTTAAAAGATATTGTACAATTAATAATAGTGAATAGTGAATAGTGAATAGTGAATATTGAATAGTGAATAGTGAGAGGTGAAGG
>CAIUUT010000138.1 GCA_903902445.1 uncultured Candidatus Marinamargulisbacteria bacterium | reverse complement strand
TTAGAACCTCTTTTTTCCAATTGTTAATTGTCTTGGATAATGAAAAAAAACCCATTCGTCAGAGTCTAAAAATGACTAAAAATATATTTTGGAACTTGATAGCTGTTCTTATTTCTCTCTACGCACTGTTGATTCCCTACTATTTGTTTTATTATCTTTTAGCCATACAACCAGAAATGAGCATATTTTTAAGGGGCATAATACTTACACCTTTGCATGTACTTATAAATCTTTACTGTATAATGGGTTTAATCAATACCTTTTTGCGCTTTAAAGCCCTAGAGGAAATGGCACCCGAACAAACAGCTTAAGTGACTAATACCGTAATTCGTAAATGAAAATACTACACACTTCCGACTGGCATATTGGCAAACGCCTAGAGAGTTTTTCTCGGCTTCAAGAACAAAAGGAAGTACTCGAAGAAATTTGCGACATTGCACAAGCCCAAGATGTTGACGCAGTCGTCATTGCAGGGGACCTCTTTGACACCTTCAACCCACCTGCCGAAGCGGTGGAGCTTTTCTACAAAACCTTAAAGAAACTGGCTAATAATGGTCAACGACCCGTTATTTGTATCGCGGGCAATCACGATTCACCCGAAAGAATCGAAGCCCCAGAACCACTAGCCAGAGAGTGTGGAATTTTTTTTGCCGGTTACCCAAATAGTCACATTAATAGCTATAAAATAGACAGTGGCTTAAGTATTAGTAAGTCCGAACCCGGTTTTATCGAGATCAACATTCCCCAATGCCCCTTTCCTCTTCGTATCTTGTTAATGCCCTACGCCAATGAAGCCCGCCTAAAAATGTGCCTACAAAGCGAAGATACCAACAGCGAAATGTGTGACATTATCAAAAAAAACTGGCAAGGGCTCGCCGATAAATATTGCGACAGTAACGGCGTAAATATACTCCTGCAACACCTCTTTATGATTCAACGCGGAGGACAAACTCCCGAAGAACCCGAGGACGAGAAACCCATTCTGCACGTGGGAGGCGCCCAAGCCGTCTACACCGACATGATCCCAGCGCAAATACAATATGCAGCCACCGGACACTTACATCGTCCTATGACAGTCAGCGGCAGTCCATGTCCTGTGATATATAGTGGGAGCCCTCTAGCCTATAGTTTTGGAGAAGCTGACCAAGACAAGTTTGTTTATATTGCCGACTTGCAGCCCGGAGAAAAAGTAAAGGTAGATAAAATTTTACTAAGTAAAGGTAAGCGCCTCTTACGTCAAACATTTTCCGATATCGACCAAGCTATAGGTTGGCTTAAGGAGCACAGCAGCAGTTTAGTGGAAATTACCATTGAGGCAGATAACTATATTAACGCTGCCGATAAAACCAGATTATATGCAGCACATGAGGGAATTATTACGCTGATTCCGCAGATAAAAAGTTTTGAGAACCCAAATCTTGGGACAACTAATATCGATTTATCCAAGCATATCAAGGAACTTTTTGTGGATTACTTTAAGTCCCGCCAAAGTCAGCAACTCCCCAATCAGGAATTACTCGACCTCTTTACTGAGATTCTGGCCGAGGAAGAAAAATGATCCCACTTAGCCTAACCTTGCAAGGAATATATTCCTACCAAACTCGCCAAACTATTGATTTCAAAAGACTGCTCAACACCCACTTGTTCGGCGTTTTTGGAGCTGTCGGCAGCGGAAAATCTACAATTCTGGAAGCCATCACGTTTGCCCTGTACGGTCGCATTGAACGTCTGAACCAAAAAGATGGTCAAGCCTACAATATGCTTAACCTCAAGTCCAACGAGCTCTATATTGAATATATTTTTCTAGCAGGAAAAAACCATCATGACGAGTATAAAATTGTCGTCTCCAACAAGAGAAACAAAAAACAGTTTGAAGAGGTGAAAGCCTCACAACGCCAACTATTCGTAAAACAAAACGAGGGATGGCTGCCACTTGAAGACAAGACGGCGGAACATATTTTGGGCTTGTCGTATGAAAATTTTAAACGCACCGTCATTATCCCCCAAGGAAAATTTCAGGAATTTATTCAACTCGGAGCCACTGAACGTACACAAATGCTGATGGAGCTTTTCTCCTTACAACGCTTTGACCTGTACTATAAGGTTGTAGGTCTTGAAACCGAAAATAATCTGGCAGGAGAAAATTTGAGAGGTAAGCTTTCACAAATCAACGCGCAAGCTACACCCGAAATAATTAAAGCTTATGAAGAGCAAATCGTAGCCCTTGAACAACAGCTACAACTCCTCACCCAACAGCAACTGGACCTTTCTTCTCAGGCTCACTCCTTGGAGAACCTCAAGCTTCAGTTTGAAAAATGGCAAATAGCAAAAACCCAATGGCAGTCGCTGGTTGCGCAAAAGATCACTTTTGAGAAGCAGGAAACGCAGCTTACCCTCTATGAACTTTGCTTGAGGAACTTTTCAGACGTCCTTAGACAATTGGAGAGCGATAAGCTTGGATTGGCGCAAAATACAGCCCAAGCCCAAAGTCTGGAAGAGAAAATTTCCAAGGAGCAAAAAGCTTGGGAAAGCGTAAGTACAGCCCTTATGGGTTTAGAAACCCAATATCAGCAAAAAGATCTCTTTAAAGAACAAGAACAGGACCTTAAAAAACTTATAGAAATTGCCCAAATCCAAGAAAAACTTAAGGAAAACATTAAGGAGCGCGAAAAGATTGAGACTACACTAAAACAACACACCGAGGAACAAACAAAACTCAAGAAAGAATACGACGACCAAGAAAAGGACATCAAAAGAATTAAAGCTAGCCAGCCCGACGCTTCGCTTCTAAACCAAATTCAACAATGGTTTATAGAGCAAAAACACTTGCAAGAGAAAGCACAAAAAGCTCGTTGCGACCAAGCTCAAGCTACCCTTAAGATTGAGCAACTGCAAAAAGAAAAGGAACTTCTACTGCAGGCTACCTCTGATTGGCTAACCCCTACAGAAAAAAACATGAAGATTAAACAAATTTCCAGTATTCTGGAAAATAAGGTCATTGCCTTTAACCAAGACATTCAAAGCCTCGACCTGCAAATTCAGGAACACAGTGGACAAGAAAAACTAATCCATTACGCAGCCTCACTCAAGGAACATAGTCCCTGCCCCCTTTGCGGCTCGCTGCATCATCCGCAAATTCTCAAAGTCGAGGACTTGTCGCTAAGTTTGAAGGGCTTGCAGAAAAGAAAAGAAAAAATTCAAGCAAGTATTATCAGTATCAACCAGACCCTTACCCAACTTAGCCAACTCTATGGCTTTGTGAGCGCTGCCTTCCACACCCAAGAGGAAAACAGCACCCTTACCCGTGCGCTCCAGGAGCAGATTATAAACCATGTAGCCACGTTTGCGTGGAAGGACTATACCGTGCAAGATGAAGCCAGAGTCCAAAATGAAATACTGTACGCCAAGCAAACAAAAGAAGCACTGCAAGGTCAAGAGGACTCCTTGGAAAAGAAAAAAATTACTCTAGAAAATAAAAATCTGGCTTTAGAAGAAAGCAAAAAAAGCCTCGAGAATATTCGTCTTACCACCACCGCCCTACTCACTCAAAAACAAACCTTACTGCAACAGTTAGCTCGCCTTGACCACGACGAATATGCACAAAAAGACATTTTCCAGCTGCAACAGGAGGAATCGGCTCTGCGCCAGAAAGTGACTACCCTGGAAAAAGAATATGAGCGGATGAAAAGCGAAGATTCCCAGATGAGCAAAAATTTAAGTGGACTGAAAGGTCAGTTTCAAGAAAAGGTCCTACAAATTGCCCAAGCCAAGGAAGCACTTTCAAAACAAGAAGGTGAAATTGCGGTACGTCTGGTAAATAGTGGTCTACATAGCCTAGAGGAAATTGCGTCGATTTTGGCAAAGAAGCTGGACATAGCCACCCTAAAGAAGGAACTGGAAAACTATAAAAATAGCCTGCACAGCAAGCAAACGGAGCTTGATATTTTTGAGCAGCAACTACGCGGCAAAAATTATGAGGCCACCCAACATGACCTATTAAAAGAGCAGCTAAGTGCGCTTAACCATCAAATTAGCCAGTTGACCGCCCAAAAAGGCTCACTAACGACAACGATTTCCGACTTACTTGCCCAAATGAACACCCAATCCGCTTTGATGACACAATTGCAAGCAAATCTGCAACGAGCGGAAAATCTGGACATCTTGAAAAAACTCTTTAAGAGCAGTGGTTTTGTAAACTATATTTCTACCCAATATTTGCAAAATCTAGCCAATGAGGCAAACCATCGCTTCTATAAGTTAACCAAGCAACAATTAAAGCTAGAAATCAATGAGGCAAACGAATTTATTGTTCGCGATCTGCTCAATGATGGACGCACTCGCAGTGTAAAAACTCTTTCGGGGGGACAAACGTTCCAAGCAGCACTGTCGATGGCCCTAACACTGGCCGACCAAGTTAACCATTTAGCGGGGATTGAACAAAACTTCTTTTTTATGGACGAAGGCTTTGGCTCTCTGGATAAGGATTCACTGCGCATCGTTTTTGACTCACTAAAATCGTTACACAAAGAAAATCGTGTCGTGGGTGTCATTTCCCACGTAGAAGAACTTCAACAAGACATCGATACCTACTTACAAATTACCAACACCCCCGAATTGGGAAGTATCATCAAAGCAAGCTGGTACTAAGGGAGTGTCGGCTAAGCCCGATAGAAATTAATTGCAAAGATTTACTCATACTTTGCTCACCAAAAAGCATAAATTCTGCTATACTTACTCTTCGAAATAATCTAGTTATTGAAGGAGAAAATTATGAGTTACAAACCATTTTTATTAGCAATTCTGGACGGTTGGGGAATCAATGAAAGCCATTTCGGAAATGCCGTTTACGAAGCAAAGACTCCCCGCTTAGACGAAATGTTTCGCAAGTATCCACACTCAAAGCTACTGGCTTCTGGCTTTGAAGTCGGCTTACCCGAGGGGCAAATGGGCAACTCGGAAGTTGGACATCAAAATATTGGAGCCGGCAGAATCGTTTTTCAAAACTTACCTCGTATCACAAAGTCGATTAAAGATGGCAATTTTTTTACCAATCCCGCATTACTCGTAGCCATTAATAACGCCAAGGCCAACAATAGCGGTCTACACCTTATGGGACTGGTCTCAGATGGTGGTGTTCATAGCCACATCACGCACCTCTATGCCTTTTTGGAACTGGCCAAACAACATGGCCTAACCAAAGTATATGTTCATTGTTTCATGGACGGACGAGACACCGCTCCCGACAGTGGATTGGGGTTTATTAAAGACTTAGAAGCAAAAATAGCGGAAATTGGCTGCGGTGAAATTGCATCCATAACAGGTCGCTACTATGCCATGGATCGAGACAAAAACTGGGATCGACTGGTTTCTACCTACAATATGCTGACACTTGGAGAAGGAGAAACAGCACCCGACGCTGTAAGCGCCATTACCCAAAGTTATGCCAAAAATGTGCAAGATGAATTTATTCTGCCTACTTTAGTTACAAAAACTTCAACCCCTAAACTTATTGACTATAACGACTCTATTATTTTCTTTAACTTTAGACCAGACCGAGCCAAGCAGCTCTCCTACGCCTTTGTAAAAGAGGACTTTGCTGGCTTTCCTAGAAAAAAATGGCCAAAAACCACGTTTGTAACCTTGACCCAATATTCCTCTGACCTCGCTGACCACGTAGCCTATCCACCCATTCCGATGACCAACACACTGGGCGAAATACTTGCCAAGCATCACTTAAACCAGTTGCGAATTGCCGAGACTGAAAAATTTGCCCACGTTACCCGCTTCTTTAATGGCGATAGCGACGACATTTTTCCTCAAGAAGAAAGAGTGCTCATTTCTTCTCCCAAAGTCGCCACTTACGACCTGAAGCCTGAAATGTCAGCCGACGAAGTTACCCAAGAGTTACTAAAACTATTAGATGAGCAAAAGTATGACGTCATCATCTTAAATTTTGCCAACTGCGATATGGTCGGCCACACTGGTTTTATGCAGTCGGCCATTAAAGCGGTAGAAACGGTAGATACCTGTATCGGTAAAGTAGCCGACAAGATACTGTCGCTTGGTGGAACCATGCTGATTACGGCCGATCACGGAAACGCAGAGTGTATGATGGAAGCCGATGGAAAACCCATGACCGCCCACACCACGACCCCCGTCCCTCTAGTATTAGTGGGGCCAGAGGTTAGTAGCTATAAACTTCAGGATGGCATATTGGCAGACATAGCACCTACGATGTTGGAACTACTAAAGATTGAAAAACCCAGTGAAATGGATGGGAAGTCGTTACTTTCTAAATAGCGGTAATATTTCTGTGGGGTAAGCGATAAGCTGTTGTGCTCCATGGGCAAGGAGTTCTTCTTGGCTTCTAAATCCCCATGTGGCGCCTAGGGCATACATCCCTGCTTTGTTGGCCGTTTGCATGTCTACATCCGTATCTCCCAAGTAGCAAAAATTATTAGCGCTTAAACTCATTTGCTTGGTAATTTCCAGCACCGCTGTGATGTCTGGTTTTTTGGGTACTTCGGGTCGGGCGCCTAAAATTATTTCAAAATATTTTTTTGGAAAAAAATGCGCTACCATTTCTAATGTAAAGTCATGCGTTTTGTTGGATAATATCGCCATTTTAATGTCTAGCGCTTTTAACTCATCCAATAACATATTTATCCCCGGATATATATGGGACATCTCGAGCCAGCATTGCTGGTAATTCTTTTTGAAACCACGCAAAAAATCCTCTTTAAGTTCGGGAGTTAAAGAGCCTTTAAAGGCTCTTTCGATAAGCTTATCCAGTCCACTCCCCACAAATATCTTGTACTCATCTTGGCTATAGGTATCCAGACCTTTCTGCGAAAAGGCTTTATTCATGGCAAAACTTATGCCCTCTATTGTGTCTAATAGTGTCCCGTCTAAGTCAAAAAGAATCGCTTTCATCGGAGGGTCTTCAACAGCAATTTGGCACAGTACATACCCAGAATGACCAGAACAATCCCCAAGATGTTGCTTACGAGAATGTTGCTAGAAGCTAAGCGCCATTGCCCCTCTCTAAGTAAATTAATGGTTTCCAAAGAGTAAGTAGAAAACGTGGTGTAGGCTCCCAAGAAGCCAACACTTACCAGATTTCTATAGGGTGCAGGAAGCACCGAGCGATCAAATAAGATAAAAAAGAAACCGATCAGGAAGGAACCCGTTAAGTTAATCACTAGGGTACCCCAAGGGAAAGGACTATTAACCACACGGTTAAACCAGTTGGTTAAACCATATCTACTAAGAGCACCAAAACTCCCGCCGAGAGCAATAAAAATAAGTGTTGGCATTCTTATATTATACAGGTCTAAAATTGGTTTACGCAAGAAACATAGTTGGTTACGCCTTATCTAAAACGGTAAAAAGATATGCCAGCTAGAAAAGCTTACCCCAAAGTTTACAATACTGGCTTGGAAATCGTTATCGAGAGAAACATACTTTCCACAACCGAGCCTTAGATCCATATCAGCAGATAAACGATAGCCAATAGTGAGCATGGGTTGCACTAACAAGCCCCCCTTCACAGGCACTCCACCTCCACCACTACCTCCTAATAATACTTTGGCATCAATATACAAGGAAGCTGTAATATCATGAATATAGCCCACTTGAAAGCCACCGAGTGCATACCCTCCTCTACCACCAGAAACTGCCCCATAGGCTGAGCCTCCGATATATAAGTCCTTGGTTAAATATCGATCGAACTGCGCACCTAACATGGCAAAACTAGATATTTGCGTAGGCACACACTCTTCATAGAGCAACGTTTCAGTGCGCCTTTGTTTTTGTAGATTGTGCACATCTTTTTCATTTATTGGGATGGCTAAGGTAACGCTTAATAATAGGAATAAACTAATAACTGTCATATATTTTTCCTTTCTAATTATGCAAAATCGGTTTG
>CAIUUT010000137.1 GCA_903902445.1 uncultured Candidatus Marinamargulisbacteria bacterium | reverse complement strand
GTTTGGCCATAGAAGAATTATTTTTATACAGAAATATAAGCATTATGAAGAGTTTATTTTTTTTCGGAATATGCAAAGCAATAAGTCGGAAGATTAGTGCTAATAATAACGGGTATTGAAACAGGTCATGAAACTCTGCAAGTTTCGTTTTAACTGAAGTCTTATTTTTTTCAGAAGCTACAACGTTGTCGATAATTTGTGACAGGTCAAAGCTGGAATTATTTACAAAATAGGACTTTCCACCTGTAGATGAGGACATTTTATTAAGTATATCCCCTTGCATTTTGGTTATTACTGGGTTACCGTTAGCGTCTTTTTTATACTCTGCGAACGTTCCTTTTTCATCGTATACAGGAATTGGCACACCTTCGGCAGAGCCTATTCCTATGGTGTATACTGTAATTCCTTGTTTTTTAAGGTCTGATAGTAGGGGGTCAAGATTGGCACTGTGGTCTTCTCCGTCTGTTATTACAATTAGTATTTTTTTGAAATCTTTGGGTGTTGAGGAAAAAGCAGACTCTGATGTTTGGAGCATGTCAGTAAAATTTGTACCTTTATTGGATATGTACTCTGGGGTAATGCTTGGTAGCATCCATTTAATTGAGCTATAGTCGTTAGTCAGTGGTACTTGGAGTATGGATTGTCCGCTAAACAGTATTAGGCTCATTCTATAATCGGGTAAATGACTTAAAAGACTAATTGTTTCTTGCTTTGCCCGTTGTAGTCTGTTGGGGGCGATGTCTGTGGCCAGCATGCTGGGGGAAATATCTAAGGCTAGGGCAATGTCCATTTTAAACGTTTCTACTTTTGTACTTTGCAAGGGCATTACGGGTCTAAGAAGTGCCACTAGTACGAGTAAAAGTGCTAATCCGTGTAATATTAATTTAGTCCTGAAATTGAATAGTGAAAGGGGGAAGATTTCCTTTAGTAAATGTTTATCAATACTTTTGTTTAATAATTTTAGAATTACAAAATTATATATCGCTAGGCTACTAGTTACAACCAGAAAAACGGTTGTAAACGCAGATAAATATTTTATGTTTAAAAAGTACATTAGCGTATTATCCTCAAAACCGTAAACTCTAGCAATAAATACACTATATATAAAATTAAACCAGTAAACAAAAACTTAAAATATTTGGACTCATATCTGGTATAGCTGTTGTTTTTAATTTTTGTTTTTTCAAGCTTATTAATGTATTGATAGATGTTGGTCAAAGCATCTGAGTCTGTAGCCCTAAAATATGTACCACCTGTAAGGTCTGCTATTTTTTTCAGCGTTTCTTCATCAAGTTTAGTCATATATACAGACCCGTCAGGATTGCGGTAGTATTGCTTGCCGTATACTGGGTGCAAGTATGGCACAGGTGCTCCTCCAACCTTCCCCATACCGATGGTATACACTTTAATTCCCAGTGCCGCAGACAAATTGGCGGCCGTTATCGGGTCAATGTCTCCGGTATTGTTTTCTCCATCGGTAAGTAAAATAATGATTTTGGATTTTACGGTACTGTTGCGCAGATGGTTTACTCCTCTCGCCAGAGCGCTTCCAATGGCCGTTTGTCCGTCAATTTGCCCTACTTCTAAGGCAGCAATTTGTTTTTGCAGCAGTAAATGATCCGAGGTGAGGGGGGAAACTAGAAAGGCATCAGTTCCAAATACCACCATGCCAATAAGGTCTGTAGGTCTTTGGTTGATAAATTCCCTGATTACTTTTTTGGAAACGGCTATACGGTTATTGGGAAGAAAGTCCTCGGCCTCCATGGAACCAGACATGTCAACGATGAGCATTATGCCTACCCCGTCAATGTCTGAGGTTTTATTGGAGTATACTTTTCTAGGATTTGCTAAAGCGATGAGGATATAGATTAGTGCTAATGAAAGGAAAAATAATGGCAAATAGTAGGTAAGTTTTGGTAATATATTTTTACGTTTATGACTGTTTGGGACGTGCATTAAGGATGGAATCTTAAGCTTGAGTTGATTAAGAATAATCCAAGCCAATAAGATGGGGATTAGCATGATGCCGTATACAAAGAGCGGGTGACTAAAGTTCATGGGCTCTATCTCCTTTGTCTATTGGTGTAAACAGTAATTCGTTGATTTTAGTAATGAGTTGTAGACACTGAGTAATTTTGCCATGAGCTTCATTTACTGAGGGTTCGTATTGGGAGTATTTTACTGGATCAAGGCTAGTAAGAAAATTATATATGGCCACTTTAATTTGTTTACTTAAATTGTCGGGTAAATCATTTTTTATTTCAGAGGTGGTTTTCTCTAAAATATTTAATTTCAACGACAGTTCTAGATATTCCTTAAATACAAAGGACAATTCAAAGTAGTACTCTTTTAGATTGTGAATCCAAAGCTGTTGGGTTTCAATTTTGGCTAATTTTTTAATAGCTTGTTCGTAAGGATTAACGGTTACTATTTTAGCAGCGATAATCGGTTCGCCATTGGCTAATTTATTTAATATTTTATATAAATAGTAGATAGCGATAGCTAATCCTATAAGAATGATTAGGTAGTTCCACCATTTTAGTACGATTTTTTCTTGGGACTTTAGGTTTAATATGAAATTTCTGGAAACCGCTTGGGGAAAGGCCGAAATAACGTTAATGGTTTGGCTTCTCAGGATAAAGTTCTCGGTGCCCATAGAAAGCTCAATCGTGGGGATAATCTGCGTGCCTAGTTCGAAACTGGTAAAAAAAAGATTTGCTTCATTTTTATTTGTTTGAATATTAGAGGAAACGTAGATAATGGCGTTGCTGCTACTCATTTTAAAGGAATATGGGAGCTTATTGGTCTTGGGAAGAGCAAACTTATAGGATATTACGTCACCTAAGGTGACGATTCTTTTACTGGTCGTGTAAGGTAGTTCTGTAGCATATGTTGCACCAGCCAATATCAATGATAATAAGAGATAGGTAAGTTTATTCATTTTTTAAAGTACGTGAGTAATTTTTTTAAATATGGCTCATTGGTTGATAAAATAAGAGGTGTAGTTTTACATTCTTTGAAAATCTGTTCAATTTGGTTTTCACGCTCTTGTAAGCTATTGTTATATACGTTGGAGTTATTAAAGAGTTCTCTGGTTAGCAGTAGTTTATTCTTATTTTCAGAGTCTATGAGATTTAGAAAGGGAAGTTTTGGGAGATCTTTTTCTAAGGGGTCTTTTAGCCAAACAGGAATAAATTGATGCTTTCTAGAGGTATAGCGTAGGGCATCAGAAAATTTGCTGGCATAAAAATCCGTAAAGAGGATGGCAATTGCTTTTTTCTTCTGAATTTTATTATAGAAAATGAGAGCCTGCTCAATATTTGAGGAACTATTCTCTTTATCGGGATTGAAGTTAAGAATTTCACGAATAATCAGTAAGGCTTGTTTTTTCCCCTTAGCTGCTTTTATGTATTTATTTACTTTGTTAGAAAAAATTATGAGCCCTACTTTATCATTATTAGAGATGGCGCTGAAGGCAAATATAGCTGCTAGTTCGGCGAGCAAGTCTCTTTTTAATTGATTCTTAGAACCCCAAAACATGCTTAACGAGAGGTCTAGGATAAGATACAGGGTAAGTTCACGTTCTTCATGGTTTACCTTGATAAAGGGTTTTTCCATTCTGGCTGTGACATTCCAGTCAATGAGGCGAATATCATCACCATACTGATATTCACGCACCTCGCTAAACTCTATCCCCTTCCCTTTGAATACACTGTGGTATTCTCCTAAAAACAGAGTATTTACAATTTTTTTGCTTTTTATTTCAATTTTGCGAACTTTTTTTAAGAGCTCTGTAATCTCCATGATTTACCTCAGACAGTCGCTAAAATATTTAGGGTACTTCAATTTGGCCAATAATATCGTCGATAATTTGCTCAACGGTAATTTGTTCAGCTTCCGCCTCATAGGAAAGAATGATGCGATGTCTGAGAATATCTTTCGCCATGTATTTTATATCATCGGGTATAACGTAACCTCTTTGTTGCAAAAGTGCATAAGCCTTAGCTGCTTGCATTAAGTATATGGTAGCTCTGGGCGAGGCTCCATAGACTAAGAGTGCTTTTAATTTGCTTAGCCCGTATAGTTCTGGGTTGCGAGTAGCCGAAATAATTTCGATAATGTAATTCTTTAATTTTTCGTCGATATACACTTCTTTAGTGATATTTTGTAGTCTATGTATGTCCTCTAGGGAAAAGACTGAATTAAGGCCAGTAGTGGACTTCTCATGCATGTCTAAAATGTCACGCTCTTCTTTTTTTGTAGGATAGGAAACTTTTACTTTTAACATAAATCTGTCTATCTGCGCTTCGGGTAAAGGATAAGTTCCTTCTTGCTCTATAGGATTTTGTGTTGCTAAGACGAAAAAGGGAGATGGTAATGGGTAGGATTCGTCACCTATAGTTACTTGTTTCTCCTGCATGGCTTCCAGTAGTGCTGACTGTACCTTGGCTGGTGACCGATTTATTTCGTCAGCTAAAACGATATTGGCAAAAATTGGTCCTTTTTTAGTAAAAAACTCCGTGCTCTTTTGGTTGTAGATGAGGGTTCCAATAATATCTGCAGGTAATAGGTCGGGAGTAAATTGTATACGCTTAAATTGTCCACCGATTATACTGGCTAAGCTCTTAATGGTTAGCGTTTTTGCAAGACCGGGTACTCCCTCAAGCAGAACGTGTCCACCGCTAATTAAGGCAATGAGTAGTTTTTCTACCATGTCCTCTTGTCCAACAATTACTTTTTTAATTTCCTCACGAATATTAGTGAGTAGTGCTGACTCTGCCGTAATTTTTTGATTTAATTCCTCGATATTTACCATAATTGTACCCTCCTATGATTTACAAAGTGTCGTTAATACTAACAATTTTACTTTTATCCCCTAAGGTAAATTGTGCCACGGATTCATAATATCTACGGATCCGCAACTACAAATTGGTTTCTCGAATAATTGGAAACCAGTTTGGATTTAATGTATCTATAGAATGCAAACTACTTAGCTTTATCGCAACCTGAACATTGCGGCGCTTTATCACATGCCGGCTTAGTATCATTTTTTTTTGAATAATCATTTTTATGAAACCCTGTACCTTTAAAGGCAATGCCAACATTGGAAGAAATAACTCTGTATATTTCTCCTTTACAGGTTGGGCAATCGGAAAGCGGTTTATCGTGAATGCTTTGAGTTACTTCAAATTCCTGTTCACATTTTTCGCAACGATATTGATATTTTGGCATATTATTTTAACCTCTCAAAGCTTAATATATACTCTATTTCAAGTAGATTCAGCATAGCATTTTTTTGACAAAAATTAAAATTAAATTTTTCTAATTATTTTTGCATTAATATATAGAAATGGAATGGATAAAATAGATTTATTTTAGAGAAGATTAGGTCGATTCTTAAGGGAATT
>CAIUUT010000136.1 GCA_903902445.1 uncultured Candidatus Marinamargulisbacteria bacterium | reverse complement strand
GTAAAATTTTCCTTAAGTATGGCGGTCATAATGGAAATAAACATGATGACAAACAATATCCCAGCTGCCGCTCGAATTTCTCGCTCATTAAGCACAGGGATACTAAATCCAGTAACATCTTCACCAAACTTAAATATTTTAGACATAAGACCCTCCTGTTTTATTGGTTGCTGATGATGATTATAGCAAAAATAGGAGTAAGAGTCTAAAATTACAGTGTAGCCAGATGTACTCGGAAAAAAAGTGCGATATGAAATATAACTTGGCTGGGACTGGTACAGGCTGTTAGAACTATTATCCAACAAGTTGATACTACAAATATTGAAACCACTTTCTAAATAATCTATTGATTAACCCCTATTTTATGTTATTATGCACATATGAGCATAACTAAAAATTGGAGTTTTTCAATGAGACCTAAAAAAGTAAGAGAGCTTAGCTGTGATATTAATGGTGAACGTCTATTTCGTCCTAAATGCATGAAGGATGAAAAAATAGATTATGTTCACCTTTCTTTGGATGAGTTTGAAGCCGTAAGAATGTGTGACCAAGAAAGAATGAAACAGGAAGCTGTTGCAAAGACTATGAACATCCATCGAACAACAGTATCCCGCATATTAACATCGGCACATTCAAAAATCGCAGATGCTTTAATAAATATGAAGGAAATTAGAATATCAGGCGGATGTTGCACATATAAAAACAAGGGGGAAATAATATAATGTGGAAACTATTAATTGATACTCTAATTTATGATTGGCTTGGAATGCCTAAAACATCACATTTAACAGCAGCTCTTCATTTCTTTATCTACGATACTGGTAAAATATTCTTTCTACTGGCTGTCATTATTTTCTTCATTGCGATTATTAGAAGCTTTTTCCCCCCTGAACGCACTAAAAGAATCTTAGGCAAAGTTCCGGAAACAATAGGTAATGTACTTGCTGCACTTCTTGGAATTGTCACACCCTTTTGCTCTTGCTCAGCAGTCCCCTTGTTTATCGGCTTTATTGAAGCTGGAATACCTCTTGGAGTTACCTTTTCCTTTCTTGTGGCCTCACCAATGATTAATGAAGTGGCTCTCATTATGTTATGGGGTTTATTTGGTTGGCAAACTGCATTTTTGTATATCGGTAGTGGATTAGTTGTAGCCATTTTAAGTGGCATTATTATCGGACGAATGAAATTGGAACACCTTGTAGAAGGTTATGTTTATGAAATATCAACTGGCACTATGGAAATACCAGAACAAACTTGGACACAGAGGCTCGTTTATGCCAGAGACTACGTTATTGAGATTATTCAGAAAGTTTGGATTTACGTGCTTATAGGTATTGGCTTTGGAGCCTTTATGCATGGCTATGCACCGCAAGATTTGCTTCTGCATATTGCTGGAAAAGACAATCTCTTTGCAGTGCCATTGGTTGTTATTATTGGTGTACCGCTTTACTCCAACGCCGCGGGTGTTATCCCTATCGTAAAAGTGCTTATGGATAAAGGTATGGCAATCGGTACAGCCTTAGCGTTTATGATGGCAGTTACGGCACTATCACTACCTGAAGCAATTATTCTTAGAAAAGTGCTTAAGCTCAAACTTCTGTTGATTTACTTTGGCGTTGTCGCTTTGGGAATTATTATGACTGGATATATATTCAATATGATTCTCTAGGAGGTTTTCATTTCAACTATGATGGGAAATTGTGAGTATATTATTTAAATGTAAGTGGTAAAAATTTAAAGGAGGAAATTATGAAAATAGAAATACTAGGAACCGGATGTCCAAAGTGCAAGACGTTAACAAACTTGGTTGGACAAGTTGTAGCTGAGAATAATATCGAGGCGATTGTGAGCAAAGTTGAAGATATTAAAACAATCATGAGCTATGGAGTTATGTCGACACCAGCTCTTGCTATAGATGGCAAAATTGTCATATACGGACGAGTGCCAAGTATTGATGAACTTAAAAAAGTTATAATTACAAATAAGAGTTCTGCAAAATGTGACTCTGGAGAATCTTCCAATTGCAGTTGTAGTGGTGGATGTTGTTAATAATTTAACGAAAAGGTGAACATTATGAATAAGAAAATATTATGGGCTTTATTTATCATTACACTCAGTGTGTCAGGATACTCAGCCACAAAAAAAACATCTAAAGTCGCAACATCAAATGTTAAGTCTATAACTCAGATGGAAACAAAAGTTACTTTCATTGAATTAGGCTCTGTGAAGTGCATCCCTTGTAAGATGATGCAACCCGTAATGAAAAAAGTTGAAGAATCCTTTAAAACCCAGGTAAAAGTTGTTTTCTATGATGTATGGACAGAAGAAGGAAAACCTTACGCTGGACAATATGGTATAAGAACAATACCAACCCAGGTATTTTTAGATTCCAACGGAAAGGAATACGCACGTCATGAGGGTTTTTTTCCTTATGAAGAACTAGTTAAGGTTCTTGAAGAGCAAGGCGTAAAATAATGGATTTTTTAACATCCGTCTTTGGCTGGCTTACAACAATGCTTTATCAAAACCCAGCAATCGTTCTTTTTGCTGCATTTATTTGGGGGGGGTTGAGCGTATTACTAAGCCCTTGTCATCTTTCAAGCATTCCATTAGCTATCGGGTACATAAATGGTAAAGGTAAAATCAGTCACTCCAAAGCCATGGCGTTATCCATGCTATTCTCTATAGGTATTTTAACCTCGTTAATAGGGTTAGGATTAATTACATCTTTACTTGGCAGAATGATGGGAGATACAGGCAAAATAACATTAATCTTGGTTGGAATAGTATTCGTTATTGTTGGCTTGGTTTTACTAGATTTAATTATGATTCCTGAAATTCCCATTTACAAGATTAAAGTTAAATCACAAGACCTATTTGGAGCATATATTTTGGGGCTACTTTTTGGCGTTGCCTTGGGACCATGCACCTTCGGATTTATGATGCCTGTTCTTGCATTATCATTTCAAACTGCTACAAAGAATCTAGCATTTGCAGTTATGGTGATGATTGCCTACTCGATTGGACATACACTCGTAATTATTTTTGCCGGAACATTTATTAACTGGGTACAAACTATACTCAACTGGGAATCACATTCAAACGGGGTTGTATGGTTCCGCCGTATCTGCGGAATACTCATTATAATATCGGGAGTGCTATTAATTATTTAAGATTTTTATAGCATGAAAACCGACACAACCCTAGCCATTACTGGACTTCAGGTCGTTGGCTGAGCCTGGTACAGGATGTTGGAACGAGAGTTGGAGAAAATTCTTTATTAAAGATTATTCTGATTGATTAAATTTACTATAACACTGGCTATATTTACTTTATCTTCTGGTCTACTTTCCGCGATCATTAATGTTATGGCCACTAAGGTGTTATCCGCTAAGCGCTTGGAACCGTCAGTTCTGTAGAGTATATTGTTTTTATTGAGGAAGTTTAGAAAAATGGCTGCAGCTATCCGTTTATTTCCATCAACAAAGGAATGGTTTTTTATAACAAAATATAATAGTTGAGCTGCTTTTTCTTCAAGGCTAGGATAAACTTCTTTTCCATCAAAGGTTTGGTAAATTGCTCCGATAGAACTTTTGAAAGAATCATCCTTTTCTGCTCCAAATAAATCACTATCGAATTGTCGCTTCATGATATCGATAAATTTATGGCATTCACTATAGGTAAGTACATAGGCAGGCTTGATGGTAGAATCTTTTACTGCAAGGCGTTGATGGTCATAATCATCAAGTATATTAAGCCCATAAGTGTAATCAGCTATTACTTTAATAAGTGCTTTGGCTTCATCAAGATGAATTGGTTGTTTTAGTGCTGTCGCCTCAATTAAGTGAATGGCTTGTGTTAAGGCTTTAATTTTTTCTTGTTGTTCAAGTAAGTGTTTTTCATTAAGTGTATAGCCCTTAATGAGATGATCTTTAAGAATATTTGTTGCCCAAACACGAAACTGTGTTGCTTGTTTTGAATTCACTCGATAACCAATAGAAATTATTGAGTCAAGATTATAGTATTTTATTGTCTTTGTCTGTTTTTTGCCTTTTACGGCACCATGCTGAGTGGTATGTTCCAAAATGGAACTAACCACTTTTTCATTCAATTCTCCACTCTCAAATATATTTTTTAAATGCTTGGTTATTGCTGGTCTTTGTACGCCAAATAATAAGGCAATTTGTTCCTGTGTTAACCAGATAGAATCATTCTGAAGATTAACATCTATATTTGTTTTGCCATCAGGAGTTTCATAAATGATAATTTTATCTTCAGCGTTCATATAAACATTATAACATTAACTATGGAAAACATTAAAACCATTGAGATTATTGGCTTTTACAAAAAGTTCGATATGATATACAACTTGGCTGGGCCTAGTACAGGATGTTGGAACGAAAATTATACAGGAAGTTCCAATTTCCAAGAGGTGATTGCCCCATTATAACAGTAGCAATATCTCCAAATTTAGCACTCTTAAACTTTCCCTTGGTTGTCTAGCTTTTGACTTTCTTCTTTTTCTTTGCTCCTTCAATTGCCTGCAAAGCTACCGAATCAAAATCATTGTCTAAGGTTTTGGCTTCAATTTTCTTATATTCAGCAAAATGTTTTTCGGCGATTTCTACTGCTAACTCATGCGACACTTTGCCAGCATCTTTCAAGATTTCTTTATTGTTAATCTGCAAAAATCCGTGTAGTTTATCTATCCAATCTTGCATATACATGGGTACTCGCTGCATTGCCTGTCCTTCGGCAAATACGAGATATTGTTCGACGAGGTTATTTAATACCAAAAGTTCCTGCTCATTTAAATAATTTTTGGCAATAACCACTTCTTCTTTGGTTGGTTTACTGCCCCTAAAGTTGGTAAGTCCAACATTGGGCTTTTTGCTATCAGCTCTACTGGCAACTATTTCCGCAGCTGTACTTCCAGTGATGGCATAGTGCACTTTGTTTTGTACCGTTTTGAAAAAGAGGATACTCTTTTTATCTGTCGGATCATAATCGACACTTGTGGCATAGATATCGGTAATTTTTCTATAGAATCTTTTTTCAGAGGTACGTATTTCTGAGATACGACGCGTTAACTCCTCAAAGTAATCAAAGGGCAAATCTGGGTTTTTCAGTCGTTCATCATCCAACACAAAACCTTTGACGATATATTCGCGGAGTCTTGCAGTTGCCCACTGACGAAAGGCTGTGGCAATTGAGCTTTTTACACGATAGCCAACAGAGATGATCATGTCGAGATTATAATAGTCTATCCCTCTTTTTACTTCACGATTGCCTTCTTTTTGAACTGTAAAGAATTTCTTTACAGTTGAATGTTCTGATAATTCTCCTTCTTCCGTTATATTCTTTATATGTTGTCCTATATTCTGTTTTGTTGTTTGAAAAAGCTCTGCTAAAGCATTTTGAGTCAGCCAAACTGTTTCATCATTAAAACGCACGTCTATCTTAGTCTCACCAGATTCTGCTTTATATATTATTATTTGGGATTGAGGTTGGAGTTCGTTCATATAATACTTTTCCAATCATCCATGATCTTCTTTTCTAGCTCATGTGCCTCAGCTGTAAGTGTTGTGAAATTACCCATTAGCTCTTTTAAAACGCACATCTGCAAACTTCAGGAAAATAAGACCAAGTAGTGGCTCGGAAATCTCATTAAGTTTTAAACTTCCGTTAGCACGTAATTGTTCAGCAGCAGCCCATAATTTTTCATGAAGTTGTTTTCGGTTAGTGGTCATGTTATTAATTGTACCAAATATTTCTGGTTAATCATATGGGGACACTAATATCAAATTGTGAATAATTGACAGTAATACATAAATCAGTTCAGAAAAATAATGAACAAAAATCCCCAAATACCCCTTTGACACAGTAATTTTTTTTTGGTGTGACTTTTCCATCAAATCAGTTTCAGCGGTAGCTGGAACAAAGGGAGGCACAAAAATGAATAGTTCGACAAGCTCAGAGCATCACATGCTAAGTGACCGAGATTCGACTTTATCTGAATTTTTAATATGCATTTTTTGCATATTGCTTTCCTTAACTAGCTCTCCATTTATGTTCAACCGTACACGAAATACAAGGTACAGGATATCGTTTGTAGGTTATTAAACTTTCTCGAAAATATTAATTTTGCTTTAGGGATTCCAAGGGGTTCAGCGAAGAGTCAAAGACTTGTAGCGACGAAGGAGACATAGTCTCCTTGTAGAATGTTGGAATAGGAGTTTGATTGGCGCAGCCTAGTACAGGAAGTTGGAACAATTCTTATAGAAAATGCAACACATATATATGTTCAGAAACTTTGACAATGCGGAGAATATTGACTATAATCTCCGCATATAGAGCGTAGATTATGAAATATATATACAATAATAAAAATTGGCCAAAATTCACCTGGGATAAAATCCGTGTATTAGAGTCATTATCTGCCGCAAAGTACGCACAAGGATTACTCCTTGGAAAAGTTGGTTCTTTAGGATTTGGATATCGAAATGAAGCGATCTTAAACACCCTAAGTGAAGATGTTTTAAAATCAAGTGAAATTGAAGGCGAAAATCTAAATAAGGAACAAGTTAGGTCCTCAATCGCAAAAAGGCTTGGAATTGAAACAGCAGGAGATATTTATATCGAAAGAAATGTTGAAGGTGTAGTTGAAATGATGCTTGATGCAACACAAAACTATAAAGCAATATTTACCATTGAGCGACTATCAAGTTGGCATGCGTCACTTTTTCCTTCAGGTTTTAGTGGCCTTAACAGAATAATCTCTGGGAATTTTAGAGATGACCGCAATGGTCCAATGCAAGTTGTATCTGGAGCAATAGGCAAAGAAAAGGTTCACTTTGAGGCTCCGACGGCCTCTACTTTAAAAGAATCTATTCCAATATATATTAATTGGATAAATGATAGTTCAGATATTGATTGTATTTTAAAAGCTGGGATTGCTCACTTATGGTTTGTTGCGCTTCACCCTTTCGAAGATGGAAATGGGAGAATTGCTAGGGCAATAACGGATATGCTGCTTGCAAGAGCTGAAGACTCATCTCAAAGATTTTATAGCATGTCTGCTCAAATAAGGATGGAAAGAAAGCAGTATTACAGCATCCTTGAGGAAACTCAAAAAGGTACTCTGGACATTACTAATTGGCTCGTTTGGTTTATAGAATGCTTATCTAGAGCAATTAATAATGCCGAGTTAACATTACAATCCATATTTAATAAAGCATTATTTTGGCAAAAAAACAAAGATACGTCCCTAAACGAAAGGCAAAAACAGATGTTAAACATGTTTATGGACAGTTTTAATGGGAATCTAACATCGTCTAAATGGTCAAAGATTTGTAAATGTTCTCAAGATAGTGCAAATAGAGATATATTAGATTTACTGAATAAAAATATCCTTAAAAAAATCGGAGACGGACGAAGTACTCACTATATTATTACTGATTTCTAAAAATTTGCGGAGAATAAACTACTTAATCTCCGCAAATAATTACATTAATAGTTAGTTTTAAATTATGTTGATCCCCTTGTAAATGCTGGTATGTATGAAAAGTTCGATATGAAATACAACTTGGCTGCCCCACAAGGATTCGAACCTCAACCAGCTGCTCCAGAGGCAGTTGTCCTACCATTAGACTATGGGGCAATAAATTCGTTATTAGCTTTCAGTAATTTGCCCGTAGAAGTTCTTAAGAAAAGTCTAACTAGCCCATCTTGTCTAAAAGCTAAAAACTAACAGCTGATATTATGCCATAGGTTCTAATCAGTTGGCAATTACGTTAAGCTATTAAAAATAATCCTAAAATTGTATATAGATATTTTGAGAAAAACCTATATAATTGAAGGAAGAGAATAACTATTAATTTAATAATGTAGGAAGAAATGATTAAAGTTCAATATATAGATAACGACGCCTTTTTAGCAAAAAGAATTCAAAATGAATTAACAAGGCTAAAATTTCAAGTGGACATAAGTGCCTCCGGTGCTGAAACTCTTAGTCGGTTTAAGGAAGATAAACCAGATATCCTGATTATTAATTTACAATTACAAGACATGGATGGTGAGGATTTATTAGTAGAAATTAGGAAACTAAATAAAGACATTAAGATTCTTATGATGACGAGGATCGCACCTGAAACTGAAGAAATATTATTCAATATTCAAATGTTGGCCCTTAAAGAAAAAGGTGCTAGTGGTTTACTCCTCAAGCCATTTGCTGTTGAGAAACTGATACAAAAAATTCACGAACACGTTCAGCCCTAGTCTCCAATGGTTAATATCTAAAAGCTAACGGCTAAAAGTTTACAGCTAATTCATCAGTATATTTCAGTTGTGATAGTGGCGTATGGATTTCTAAAACTCCAAGCTTCGTCAAAAATTGGTTTTGTGATGTATTTCCCCTGAGTATTTATGTGCGCCCATTTAGACCCTTTTTTCACTACGGCGATGCCATTAACAAATTCAGTGACTTCGTCAAATTGTGGGACAATGGCGTACGTTCTATTTTTATTCATATATCCTGCTTGGGCTTTTTCATCGTTTAAAACAACCCCAGCCAGTCCTTCACTAAAGCTGTATATCCAATTAAACTTAGAAAAGGGGCGGAAAATACCTTTATCATCAAGTAGGCCATGGACGCCATTTTTTTGTACAATGGCGTAGCCCTCGTGGAAGTTATCAACTTCATCAAACTGCGCAATAATCAAGGCATTGCCCTTTTTATCAATAAAGCCCCATTTGTCATTTACTTTTACGGCTGCAAAACCCTCATTAAACTCTCGGGCTTCGTCAAATTGGGGACTAATGACAAATTTCCCATCAGCGGTAATGTATCCCCACGTGTTGTAAATCTTAGCTGCCGCCAGACCACAATAAAAATTTTGAGCCTGTTCAAATTGTGGGGGAACGCAGATATTACCAGACGAATCTAAAAAGCCATATTTCCAGTCTTTAATGACCAACGTCAAACCATCGTCATTGCAGTAGATTTCACTGTAGGCCGGTGTAACCAGAATATTTCCCGAAGTGTTAATGATTCCCCAATAGTAGTCCAGCCGAACAACGGCCTTACCTTGTTTGAAATCTTTAGCGTTGGTAAATTGCGCAGTAATAGCAAAATTCCCGCTTGGGTTAATGTAGCCCCAGAGGCTGTTTTGTTTAACTCGTGCCAAACCATTAATGAAATTATTGGCCTCTTCAAATTGCGGGGTAATAACTATATTTCCCTGAAAATCAATATATCCGTAATTATCTGAGATTTTAACACTGCATAATCCTTCGCTAAAATACTCTACCTTTTCAAAGTTTGGTGTAATGAGAAATTTGCTATCTGGTAAAACAAATCCCCATTTGTCGCCAATTCGTACAGGAGCTACTGAGGGTTGAAGGAGTGTTCCTAAGCTAAAGCTTGTTATTACAATTAAGAGAATCATTAAAGTGATTTTGTTTAGCATCAATTAGAATTATAGTTATTTTATACGCAACAATAAAGTGTTAATATAAAAATAGTCAATTAATTGGGGGAATGCCTTTGTTAAAAATAAATGCCTTATTAGTACTAGAGCCCACCAAAGAGTATCCACGGCATTCTGAAGGCTCCATTATAGAGTTATGCGATGGCCGTTGGGCCTTAGTCTACTCTCGCTTTATCGGTGGTTCGCGCGATAACTCCCGCGCCCAAATTGTTGTTTGTTACTCTGCGGATCAGGGACTTAGTTGGTCAGCAGGCAACGTCCTAATCGGTGTAGAGGGCTTGCAAAATGTGATGTCTGTAAGCATGTTAAAGTTGGTCACCAACGAAATCCTCCTGTTTTATATGATCAAAAATAGTTTAAGTGATTGTAAACTTTATCTGCGCAGGTCGTTGGATGACTTGGAAACGTTAAGCGAAAAAATTTGTGTCACTCCGAGTGAAGGCTACTTTGTCGTGAATAACGATAGGGTAATTGTGCTCAGAGATGGCAGAATAATGTATGCGGCTGCCTTTCATTACTGTGAGAATGGGACCCCCGAAACGTGGAGTCCAAGAGGAGTTGCCTGCATCTATTTCTCAGACGATAACGGTTATACGTGGAATGAAAGTCCCACACGACTTGAGGGGCCATTGGTAGCAGGAACAGGGTTGCAGGAACCAGGCTTAGTAGAGCTGGGGGATGGCCGACTCTACTTGTGGGCCAGAACCGATTTAGGCGCCCAGTACGAGTCTTTTTCCTCCGATAGGGGGCTTACTTGGTCAAAAGCCAAAGCCAGTAAAATTAAGAGTCCTCTTTCCGCGGCCTCCATAAAAAATATTCCAAATAGTAATAAACTACTACTGGTTTGGAACGACCATTCTGGACAGCATGCCTACATTAGGGGGCGTCGAGTTCCCCTGTGTTTTGCTACATCTACAGATGATGGCAAGACTTGGAGCGAGAGTAGCGCTCTGGAACCTTTAATTAGCGGTTGGTACTGTTATATCTCAATTACTTTCATAAATGATAAAATTATACTATCATATTGCGCAGGGGACAGCATTGTTGGCCTTCTGAATCGTTTAAAAGTGATTGAAATTAGTAATTTGTAGGGGCGCAAAATCCTGCTCCTTATATTAATAGAAGCGTCAAAAAACTAAAGGATGTCGAGCGAGAGTTGGAGTCCCAATTTGTAGAAACGAGCATTCGATAAGAAGCACAGGATAGCGATGGCAGGTTATTAAACTTGTCGGAAGAGAGTATCGCTTCTTAAGAGGGTCCAGGGAGAGCGAAACTCCCTGGTTCACCGAAGGTGATAGGGGTTCAGCGAAACGAAGTGAAGCGACGAAGGGGACAGCGTCCCCTTGTAGAACGTTAGAATAGGAGTATATGAAGGAGTATGAAATGAATGAAGAAGAAGTAAAGCAACTAACAGGTTTAAGTCAGGACGCCGTCAAAGAAAAAATATCAAGTGACGGCTATAACGAACTGCCTTCATCAAAGAAAAGAAATGTTCTGGATATC
>CAIUUT010000135.1 GCA_903902445.1 uncultured Candidatus Marinamargulisbacteria bacterium | reverse complement strand
TTGCTTGAGGTCTTCCTCACTACCCCATTTCTCAAAAGCACATAATAAGGCACCAAATTGTGTACCCCAATCTCCAAGGTGATTATCTCGAACTGTGGTATAACCTGTCATTGCATAAATATTTCCTAAACACTGTCCAATAATCGTGGACCTTAAATGTCCAATTCCTATTGGCTTCGCAATATTTGGAGCCGAGTAGTCGATGACCACAACTTTGCCCTCATTTACATTGGTCTGTCCATATTTATCGCCACAACTTTTAATAGACTCTAGTACTTGCGTATAAATCTGCTGTTTATTTAAGCTAACATTAATAAACCCACCCACAAAGGTGACACGCTCAATATAGGTCAAGGTGGCCACTGCGAAAACCTTCTCAATATTTCCACCAATATCAGCAGGATTAACCTTCAAAATTTTACTCAACTCAAAAATAGGGAAACATAAATCTGTACTAATATGGGCAGGCGGCAAGCTAAGTTGAACCTTGAATTTACTATCTTTTATTTCCGAATAAGCAGTCAGCAATATTTCAAATATTTCCGCTTTTATTTTTTCGATTGGATAGGTATCCAAAGCAATGTGTTTTTCTTTTAGCTTACTCGCAAACAACTTCTTTGTTAGTAAACTAATTTCTTCTTTATTTTTTTCTTGTACCGTCAAAAGAAATCCTTTCAATAATACTGGAGCATATAAACAATTTCATCTTCACCATTCACCGATTCTGCATAGTGAAATCACAAATTCCCATTCACCGCTCACTATTCACCATTCACTATTTAATTGGAGTGCCATTTTCTCGCACATATTCATGGAATACAGCTAGCAATTTTTTACTAATCTCACCTGCGACTCCTGCACCAATCACGCGCTCATCCACCTTAGTCACAGAAATTACTTCGGCGGCTGTTCCTGTAAGGAAGCACTCATCAGCATTATACAGGTTATAGAGAGTGAACTCTTTTTCTACAACTTTTATGCCATTTTTTATGGCAAGCTCCATAACCAAATTGCGTGTTATCCCTTCTAAGATACCCACATGAATCGGGGGTGTATAAACCACTCCATCTTTTACAATAAAAATATTATCCCCCGTGCACTCGGTAACGATACCGTCAGAAGTCAGCATTAGCGCTTCAGAAACACCCGCTCTGTTGGCTTCAATTCTGGCCATAATATTATTTAGATAATTTAATGATTTAATTTGTGGATCCAGACAAACCGCTTTATTTCTTCTTTGGGAAGCAGTAATAATTGGCATTCCATTATCATACATTTCCTGTGGATACATAGAAATATCATCAACAATACAAATGACAGAGGCAACTTTACATTTAAGAGGATTAAGTCCAAGGTCACCAAAGCCTCTGGTTACAACAAGCCTAGAATAGCCATTTGGCCTATTATTTTTACTGTAGGTATTCACCACGACTGCAATCATCTCTTTTTTGGAAATCGGTATTTGCAAATCGATAGCCTTGGCTGAAGCGAATATTCTATTTACATGTTCCTCCAGCTTAAGCACTTTGTTATTGTAGGCTCTAATACCCTCGAAAACACCATCACCATAAAGTAGTCCATGATCGTAAACAGATATTTTTGCCTCAGATTTTGTAAGATACTTACCATCGATGTAAACATAGAGCTCTTTACTCATAAACGTCTCCTTAAGTGAATATTTTTCACATTTTATATCAATCTTGCAAATCTAAGCAATTAAAATATTGCCTTTAGCTTTAATCATTTCACAAATTTGGGATTTTAATCTAAAATATGCATCATGCAACAACGCCATTTCCAACCCTCCAACCCTTCACCATTCACTCTTAAAAATAGGATTTTTAAGTGAAGCCCACTATTGCCATAACTGCTGGAGACTTGGCTGGGATTGGGCCAGAAATAATTGCCAAGGCTTTAAACCATCAAGCAGTTTATGAATCAGCTAACTTCCTGATTATTGGAGACAGACACCACATATTAAAAAATTTTCAAAACTATTCCCAACACCAATTGGAGCAGATATGCCTTCTAGAGAGCTATAGCCCACCAAATGCTCCGATTTCCATAGTGGACATCACCCAACATGCCGACCTGAGCTCTATTAAGGCTGGCCAACTTTCTGCACTGAGCGGTCAGTGGTCTTTTAATTTCTTAGAATACGGCATCAACTTGGTCAAGCAAGGACAGTCTCAAGCCTTGGTCACAGCACCTATCAATAAAACCACCTGGAAAATGGCCACCATAAACTACCCTGGACATACAGAAGTTATTGCTCGGCAAACAAATACCACAAATTATGCCATGGCTTTCTACTCTGAACCGCTTAAAATCATTTTAGAAACCATCCATATTCCCCTTTCACAAGTGGCCACTAGAATTAGTCAGCAAACCATCTATAACAAAATCATCCTGGCACATCAATTTTTAAAGCAATTGGGATTCATTGAGCCTAGGATAGGGGTAGCAGGTCTAAATCCTCATGCTGGCGAACACGGGCTGCTAGGGCAGGAAGATTCCACCATCATTCTCCCCGCCGTAGAGCAAGCCAAAAGCCAAGGGATAAACGTAGCCGGCCCATTACCCGCCGATACCATCTTTTACGCGGCCTACCAAGAAAAGAAATTTGACATGTTGGTGGCTATGTATCACGACCAAGGTCTTGCGCCACTTAAGATGGTTGCCATTCACGATGCCGTAAATATTACCCTTGGCTTACCCATCATCCGTACCTCACCCGATCACGGCACCGCCTACGACATCGCCGGACAAGGGATAGCCAATGAAAGTAGCATGCTAGAAGCTTTGAAGTTAGCGCTTAAGCTCGCATGAGAAAAAGTCTTGGTCAAAATTTTCTTAATGACAACAATATCCTGCAAAAGATAATCAAATCTGTCCCGACACATCTACCCATCTTAGAAATTGGCACAGGGGGTGGAGCTCTCACGCAGGGGCTAGCAAAATGCACCTCGCAACCCATCTATAGTTATGAAATAGATTTCGAATGGTACACCAAAACAAAAAAAAATCTGGAGAACTATCCTAATCTTAACTTCTTCAATGAAGATTTTCTAAAAGCCACCATTCCACTCGACACACCTTTTATGGTTATTGCTAATATTCCCTACTACATCACCTCACCCATTATAGACAAATGCCTCAGCAATCCCTTAGTCTCGGGCATCTATGTAATGGTGCAAAAAGAAATTGCCACACGCATTACCGCCTCACCAGGCAGTAAAGACTACAGTTCTTTTTCTATTTTCTGTCAGACCAGAGCTAAAGTTAAAACCCTCTTTACGGTTGCCAAAACCTGTTTTTCACCTGTGCCTAAAGTAGATTCTGCCTTTGTAGAGCTAGTCCCCCACGATAATTTTTTAAAAGACATAAAGAACTTGGACCTCTACAACAGCATTATTCGTAGCTCTTTTTGGGGTAAACGTAAAACTATTACCAACTGCCTAACAAAATCACCATATTTATCTTTAGAAAAAACAACCATTGAAAACGCCCTTAACCAAGTGGGCATTTCACTTCAACAACGAGGGGAAAAAATAAAAATTGAAGACTATATTACGCTTAGCAATATTTTAAGTCTGAAATAATCAAACCAACTTAATTATTATTTAAATTGCGCTATTATACTGGTAATTTCTTGCAAAGGAACCTGCATATATCGGGCAATTTCTTGGGGTTCAATACAAAGAGATGTTATCTGTTGCACTTTGTCTGATTTTTCTGCGCCACTGTTAAGAATATTTTCCAACTCTTCCTTTAAGTCAGGATCGATATCATCCGCTATTACAATTTTTGCAACATCTGTTTCAGGCACAATAGAGCCTTCAGCTTGCTCTTCTAGTGGCTCTTCTTGTACGGACTGGTTCAGGGTGGCCATAAGTTCATCCATGCTTATCTCTAGATTGTCCGATTCTGCCGCTGGTGAAGCAACCAGCTCCTCAGCTACAGGCTCTTCGTCCTGAATCGTCTGACTCAGCGTTGCCATCAATTCATCCATACTTATTTCCATACTTTTTGAGTCGCCAACCGAGTCTTGTTTTATGTCTTCAACATCTTCTTTAATTAACGCCACGTCTTTGACCGCAACCTTCTTCTTTTTTCTCTTTAAAAAATAGAATAATCCGCCGCCAACAACACCAATTACTAAGGTAATCCCAAGCATAATATAAGGAAAAATAACTACTTTGGTTTGCGGTGCGGTAATTGTCTTTTTTGCGTGTGTTTTAGGTGCTACTTGTTTCTTCTCTTCTTTTTTTGGTTCGTGCTTACTATCTTTTTCGCCCTTTTCGACATCAGCAACCTCAACAGCCTCAGCATTCCCAGTGTCTTCTTTAGGGATATCCATTACTCTGGTTAAATTTGTTATCCAACTCTTCAACAACTTAACCTCATTTACACCATTAAACATAACATCCTCAGGGTAATAGGCAAATAGCCATTGAGAGTCCACTTTTACTTGATATTCATTATTGGTTACATTCAACCCAATTTTTTGTGCGTCACTTCTCTCAAAAACCTTTTCATTCAGTGCCGCGGCAATCTTCTGTGCTCTTTTTATAATAGTCCCGTCTTCCTTTGGCACATACACCAAGCGCATGATGTTTCTATCACGGAAAGTTACAACGCCAATTTTCTGACTGGCATAAATATTTTCGGTAGCGGCAAAATAGTTTACCTTATTAACCTTTACTTCCTGAGTTTTTTCACCATGCTGGGCTTTTTCTCCGTGTTTGGGGGCTTCACTATTTGCCATTGTCGCCGCAAATAGCATTATAATTACATAACTTTTAATACAGTTCATTTTCTCGATAATTGTCGATTATCTTTGACAAGTAAGAAGCCAAAGATTGATAAAACCATTCAATTTCATTATTGTAAATATGGCTACTATTAGCATACAAACTAATTAATCCTACAACCATCCTATTGTTATTCATAATCGGAATACTATAGTGGTTAATATTGTCATACATATTTTTGCAAATTAGATGTTTTTTAATGTCATCCTCTTTAGCAAATATCGTTTTTCTATTAATAGCGGCTAAGCCACATAATCCCTGGCCAAAAGTAATCTTAGCGCAACTTGAAACAATATTCTGCGATAAATTTGTATTAGCTGTTAGCCTTAGTTCTCCACTATTTTTTTCCAGCACATAGATTCCGCCCTTCATTAATAAATCTAAAACAGGAATGGAAACTATTATTTCCAAAATTTGCTGTAACCTAACCTTTATTGATAATCTCTCAAAACCAAACTTCATCACCGCTATTAAGGCACCTTGCAACATATAATCACGCTCTAATTGTTCTATCGATAACCTTTGTCTGTCGATGATTGCCTGCAAATTCTCTTCCCTAGAATCATTTCCAACTATATCCATTAAATTATTCATTGTTCTTTTATCTCGCTTATTATTTGTTTAATTCTATCCAAAATATAGGTTCTAATTTCCAATATTTGCTCCTTACTTAATTTCATTTCTTTTAAAATTCTTTCTTGAAATATTCCATCCATTTCTAACTTCACATTTTGCTCTTGCGCGATTCCATTCCCCACATCCAAAGTCTTAGCAATACCATTGGCTAAATAAACCACATAAGCTCCTGGGTTATGGGTTTTGCAGCGATCTGGTTCATGGTGATAGCCTATAGCGTTGGTTAAAGATTCAGGGAAATTCCACTTCTTAGCAATTTGCTCACCGATATCGGCATGAGTAAATCCGAAAACATCCTTTTCAACTTGGAACATCTTATTACTACCCTTGGCATAAACTGCCCAAACTCTTTCCAGTTCTTGTTTGGCATTGATGTTTAAAATAATTTTTCCAATATCATGTAAAAGCCCCATAGTATAGGAATCTTCAGGCTTTCCGATTCCGGTTTTTTCCGAGATTATTCTAGCTCCAATAGCTACTGCAATACTATGTTCAAACAACTTTTCATTTGTGAGCTTATATGCCTCCAAGTCCTGATTTAAGGTTTTTTGTGAATGAGCGGTAAAAACTAAACTTTTTATCTTATTAAACCCCAAACACACAATAGCAAAAGATATGGTTTGTATGCGCTGGCCCACACCATAATAGGCCGAATTGGCTAATTTAAGAATCTTTGAAACAATGGCCTGATCCATCTCAATTATTTTTGCAATTTCGCTTGAAGTAGTTTTTTCTATATCTAAACTATTTAGCAGCTCAATCGTCCTTGGTAGAGGAGGTATATTGTCTGAAATTTTACCCACTAATTTATTAAACAACCCACTTCTATCTTCCATTTATTTCACCCTATTTCCCCTCAATAACTACTTCTACTCACTCATATTTTTGTGCAAAAGCAATAGTTATTATTTAATCCCCACTTACTCTGACTGTTTATTATTTCTGATTGTCTTTAATTCTGACTCTAACTTCTTCATCGTCTCATAGGACTCCATAAATTGCATTTCTTGTTGCTTAACCTGTGAGGACATTTTTTCGGCAACTGCAGCATAGGTCTTTTCTACTATTTTTTGAGCGGTACTTTTCGCCTCATTTAATACTTTTTCGGCATCTTCTTGAGTATTTACAAGTTGCGGAACCTCATCAAATTTAACAATCATATCCTCTTCCCAGAGCATTACTTCTTGTTCTTTTTGCTCCATATTTTCTTTAGAGATAGTATTTTCAGATGTTTCCTGCGCATCAGTGCTTAGAACCTGAGCGAACTCCGCCTGATTTTGGGCATATTGAAGCTTACTTCTCAATTCTTCTTCTAATCGAATGACTTCCTTTTCTTTATTGGCTAAAATCTCTTGGGCTTCGAAGACAATAGAATTGGCTTCCTCCTGCGCTTTAGCAACAATTTTTTCAGCTACCTTTTTAGCGTCACTTTCAGCCTTCGATAAAATATTTTTGGACTCTATCTTCAAACTCTCAATATTAATTTTCTCTGACTCAAACTCCTGTTTAGCGTTCACTAAGATTGAATCTGCTTGGATTTGAGCTTTTGTAATTATTTCGGTGGCAATCTTTTTGGTAACTTCTTGGGCATTTTCCAGTTTCTTTTTAATAGATTCTTCCGCTTGTTTCGTTTCTTGATAAATTAAATCCGCCTGAGCTTTTGCTGTTTGCACAGTCTCCTGAGCCAATTTCACCTGATCTTCAGAACTGACAATTTTCTTCTTAATACTTTCTTCAATCATATTGGCCTCAAATATTTTATTATCAGAAATCTCTTGGGCTTGAGAGATTGTAGAACTGGCTTTTGCCTGTGCTTGCTGGGCTATATCTTCAGCATGTTTGAGGGCTAAAGCCTCTTTCATTTCTATTTGCCTTTGTTGCTCATTGAGTTGCTGGACTTTATTTTTTATTTCATTTTC
>CAIUUT010000134.1 GCA_903902445.1 uncultured Candidatus Marinamargulisbacteria bacterium | reverse complement strand
TGCCCTGTACTTTTATTATAAATTTTTCGTGGCTGGGTGCGGCAATAACCACTGTTCCAATGGGGCCGTCTGTGTCTAAGACAAAGCCAAAATCGGCCTGCAGCCCTTTCATGGCTCTTACGCCACGTACTCCAATTTCTTCCTCTACCGAGAAAGCGATGGTTAGGTCGGGTGTCGTTATATTATTTTCTTTAATGACTTCCAGCATTTCTAAAATTTCTGCCAGTCCAGACTTATCGTCGCTACCCAAGATAGTATCTCCGCTAGAGGTGATGGTGTCACCCTTAACGAGTGGCTTTACTCCATTTCCAGGTTTAACGGTGTCCATGTGAGCAGAAAACAGGAGGCAGAGCCTCTTTTTACTTTTCAAATTCGTTTCAACTTTTGAGTATCCAAACAAATTCCCCGTTGCATCTATTTTGGTTTCTAAGCCTAATCGTTGCAATTTATTTTCTAAATATTGGCGTACGCCAGCTTCGTTGCCCGATTCGCTGTCGATCTTTACAAGCTCAAGAAAGGTTTGTACCAAGCGGTTTTTGTTAATTTTGTTTTTTAGCATGATGTTATATATTATATAAGACCTTGGGGAGAAGTAAACAGGGTTTTCTTAGTCGCTTAAGTTGCACTCACCTGACCTTTTATTTGACATAAACAGGGTGCACCTGTTAGGCTAAAATCGTCCAGATGTGAGGACGCTTGAGTGGGGTTTAGTAAGGGGTTCACTTTTATTATTGGCAAAACCTATATAGTTAGGGGCTTTTGGGAAAAGCATAGTAAAACTTAATTTACTTTTCTTGTCTTGATACAAGAAAAGATAACAAAAGAAAATCAAGACTTTTCAGAACTCACGTCGCAAAAACTAACATTCAATTCCTCGTCTTTCTTAGACTAAGTCTAAACTCTTGACCCTGCGGGTACATGCCTCCTCAGAATGTGAATGTAACGTTTTTTAGCTCATTTCGAACAGCTGAAAAGTCAGTTAAGTGTTTTCATTTCAGATTGTAGATTTAGCCATCTTTAAGCTTTTGCAGTGCCCTCTCCCAAAATTGGGCGAGGGTTGCTTTTTAGTAGCTTCCTCTAAAGCTACGTTAACATGTAATAGCGCTTAAGTAATACTTATTGAGACGAGCAATGTTTGAAGTTAGCTAGAATTGGTTACAGCTGCGGTAAAAAAATGAACGTGTCCCGTTAATTTGAAACTTTAGTTTCTAATTAAGCGAGGACCAAGAATTTAGACGAGTGAAGTATAGCTTTTTTACCCAGTTGTTACAATTCGCGCTACAAGTTTTCCTCGGCTCTTGATTTTTGCGAAACTTTTTATCAAGAAAAAGTTTCATTAATTAAATTTGTATCTTTGCCAAAGAATATCACTCGGTAACACGTTACTAAGGTCGTATAAATTTTGAAAGAAAGAATAATCTAAGCTATAATTAATAAACAGCAAACCGGGAGGTTAAAAAATGAACCTATATGAAACTATAAATGAAGACATTAAAACGGCTATGAAAAGTAAAGACCAACAAAAGCTTGATGTGTTGCGGATGATGAAAACTAAAATAATGACGGTGGATGCCCGAGGAAACTTGCCACCGGAGGAAATGATAAAAATTGTTACTAGCTATGAAAAAAGCTTAAGAGATGCTATTGAGCAAAGTAAGGCTAGTGGCCGCACGGAGGCCATTGCTGAATTAGAGCAAGAAATAGCGATCATTCAAACCTATTTGCCAAAAAAGTTGTCCCCACTTGAAACTGAAGCCTTGGTGGAAAAGGCTGTGGCCGAAACTGGGGCCAGCAGTAAAAAAGATATGGGTAAAGTGATGAAGTTCATTATGAGTAGTGGACAGGTAGTGGACGGGGCACTGGTTAAAGCCTCTGTAGATAAGGTGCTGGTGTAAGTTATGGCTAAGTGTTTTTTCCTATTACTGTTTCTTTTGGTGGGTTGCGGCAAAGTGAGTAATGAACTGGGCGTCCCCTCTCCCAGTGCACTTCAGGGAGTAAGTGTGAATCAAGTTGTTTCTATAAATAAAATAGTTTCCGACAATAGGAAAGTGGTGTCAGAAAATATTGCAGCATCCAGTAATCGAATTTCTGCCAATTTGGCAAGTCAAAATACTCTTACATCAAGTAATATTGTGGGTAAAAATAATTTTTCTAGAATAAAGAAAAGAAAAGTAAATTAAGACTGAGGTATCATCTAATCATGTAACTTAACTTTTGGACATAAATTTAGGCAAAGCCAAAGGAATAATATTTGTTTGGGAATAAACCCAAATATTATTTAAGTTCCGTATAACCTGTGTTATATTTAGTACATATTAATCGTAAAATGAATGTAAATTGGGGGAAAGTAAATGCAAAATATTGAGAAATTATCCGAGTTTTTATCCAAAAAATTACCAGATGAGTCCATTGAGACAGCTTTCCTAAATAACCTGACCTATCGGTTGGTAAAAGATCAATTTACTTCTACCCCTATGGATTATTATAAAAGTTTAGCCTACACCCTTAGAGATAGATTGGCAAAGCGCTGGTTGGAAACACAGCAAACTTATCATAAACAAGATGCCAAAAGAGCGTACTATCTTTCTATGGAATTTTTGGTTGGTAGATTGCTGAAAATGAATGTCGATAGACTAAATTTGGGAAATCAAGTAAAGGAAGTTTTCGATAAGTTGGGTGTCAATTTTGATAACATCGAGGAGATGGAGCCCGATTCTGGTTTGGGTAATGGTGGCTTAGGACGTTTAGCTGCTTGTTTTCTAGATTCAATTGCAACGTTAGAGATCCCCTGTTTTGGTTACGGTATTCGTTACGACTATGGGCTATTTAGACAAAAAATTGTAAATGGTTATCAGCTGGAAACTGCCGATAAATGGTTGGCCGATGGTTATCCTTGGGAAATTGAACGACCAGAGCGTTATACCGTCCAATATTATGGTGATATTCAAAAAAATACTTTACCAAATGGTGTAGAAAAAGTGGAATGGGTAAACAGTAATAATGTAATCGCTATCCCCTACGATATCCCTATTCCTGGGTTTTTAAACAATTCGGTAAATACTTTACGTTTATGGTCAGCAAAATCTGACGATGAATTCGGTTTTCAGATTTTTAATAACGGAGATTTCGTTAACGCTTATATGGAAAAGATAAATGATGAGAATATAACAAAAGTGCTTTATCCCAATGATAATATATACGCTGGACGTGAATTAAGATTGAAACAAGAATATTTTTTCTGCTCTGCCTCCTTACAGGATATTATTAGACGATTTAAAGAAAGAGAAAATTACAATTTCAGCGATTTACCACTGAAGGCAGTTATTCAATTAAATGATACGCATCCAGCTATTGCTATTCCAGAACTGATAAGAATTTTAGTGGACTTGGAAGGCTTAACTTTTGAGCAAGCTTGGGAAATTTCTAAGAAAACATTTGCTTATACGAACCACACCTTGATGCCTGAGGCTCTAGAAAAATGGCCTGAAAAGATGATCGGAAAAATGTTGCCCAGACATCTAGAAATAATATACTTAATCAATGAAGTTTTAATGGGTGATATCCGCCAAAAATATGGGACTGATTATGACAGAATGCGACGCATGTCGATCATTGAGGAACAAGATGAGCGGCTGGTCAGAATGGCCTACCTAGCAGTTATTGGCTCTTTTTCAATAAATGGAGTTTCAGAGCTGCACTCTGAGTTACTGAAAAACCAGTTATTGTTGGATTTTTATGAGTTATATCCTGAACGTTTTAACAACAAAACCAACGGTATTACTCCAAGACGTTGGCTATATAAGTGTAATCCTCGTTTGGCTCATCTTATTACTTCCAGAGTTGGTGGTGAATGGTTAACGGATTTGTATAAGTTAGAGCCCATTAAAGAGTTTGCCAATGATGCCTCATTTAGAGAAGGCTGGCAGATAATCAAGCATAATAACAAAACCAGTTTATGCAATTGGATAAGCAAACATTGCGATGTTCAATTAAATCCAGACTCTATGTTTGATGTACATGTGAAGCGTATTCATGAATACAAACGTCAATTGCTTAATTTATTGCATGTCATACACATGTATTTGTCTATAAAAAATAATACAAATAAAAACTTTACTCCGCGTACTGTTTTGTTTGCGGGTAAGGCGGCTCCAGCTTATCAAATGGCAAAATTGCACATCAAGTTAATCAATAGTGTGGCCAATATAATTAACAATGATCCTCAAACCAAAGATTTATTAAAAGTATTTTTTGTGCCCAACTACAATGTATCTATTGCTGAGAAAATAATTCCTGCTACGGATCTGTCTGAACAAATATCTACAGCAGGAACAGAGGCATCTGGTACTGGGAATATGAAGTTCGCTTTAAATGGTGCCTTAACTATTGGTACCCTGGATGGCGCTAATATCGAGATTTGCGAGGAAGTGGGGAGTGAAAATATTTTTATTTTCGGTATGAAGGCTAATGAAGTTCAGAACTTAAAGAATAATTTTTATGATCCCAAGAGATTTATTGAAAAGTCTGAAAGTTTACAAGAAATACTAAGGCTTATTAATAGTGCTTTCTTTGAGCCGAATCAACCAGATTTGTTTAAGCCCATTTATAATTCCTTAGTTTATCATGATCCCTTTATGGTTGTAGCTGATTTTGAATCCTATATTGCTTGCCAGAAGAGGGTTTCTGAGGAATATAGAAACAAAGAATTATGGACCAGAAAGTCTATTTTCAATGTTGCCAAAATGGGTAAATTTTCTAGCGATAGAACCATTCGTGAATATAACCAAGATATATGGAAGGCAACACCGATTAAAGTTGAAAATCACTTTTAATGAGCTCAGTCTTAGACTGAC
>CAIUUT010000133.1 GCA_903902445.1 uncultured Candidatus Marinamargulisbacteria bacterium | reverse complement strand
GCCAAGTTCAGTAACTACGTATAACTTTGTGGTAGGCTGGAATCCAATGAGCAGAGTGTTAGGCTCATCCCTGACGATACAACAGTTAAAAGACTCTATAGATCCAAGACCTTTGGGAACAGAGCCACACAAGCTTGTGGCTGTGGCTGTCTACAGAGGTGGAGCTTGGAATATCTATAACTTTGTTACACAGACGGCTACGGGGCCAATAAAGCTTTCCTTGTCGGAGGCACTCTCAAGGCACGCCGGTTATATGCTCAATTTTGCCAGCAATGTAGACTGGACGCCCGCAAATTAGTCAGTCTTTATGGGTCTTTTTGTAGGGCTTGCGATAGGTCCCAAAATTATTGCCAAGCTTGGGAATCTATAGAGCAATTTACCCGCAGAATTGACATAAAATAATTTGTGTAAATTACCCAATATACTTTATAATGTAACCTGCTAAATATAGTAATTTTGAAGGAGTGCTAGAAAATGAAAGTTTGCCCAAAATGTGAAATGTCTCACGAAGATGAACGTAGTAAGTGTGGCTGTGGCTACGATTTTGATGAAGATGTTATCCGTAAAGTCACCAAATGGGCTAGATTTTTCCATTACCATAGATTAAATGCCAAATATAGTGCCCTCTACATCATTGGTTTGCTTCTTGATGTTTTAGCCGTTATTTCTCTACTGTACATAATCCTAGGTGTGGCGGGTGGTCTTTTTAATCATTCTTTTATGATGGTTATTGTGGCTATTATTTCTGGTATTGCCTCCTATATTATTTTTAAGGCTATATCCGAGTCTATTATTCTTTTTATTGGTATAGAAGAAAATACCAGTAAGACCAATGACATCTTAGGCAAAATACTAGAATCCTTGCGCGAGAGCCAAATAACGAAACTCTAGATAACCAGCAAGCATATATTCCCAGCTTCCTGCTATTTGTCCAAAATAGATTTCAATAAATTAGTCATTAATTAGGGCTTTCGTCATTTCGGACTGTAGTCCTGTAATCAGGACCCATTCGACTTCGCTCAGGGCAGGCTGCATGGAGGAATCTTTTTGTGATGAGCTGCTAGATCCCTCCATTTCTCTGTGTTTCAATCGTCATCCCGAGCGCACAGACATAGTCTGGAAGTCGAGGAATCTTTACTTTAAAAGTCCTAACTCTTTCTAAATGTTTTTTGCAATAATTTTCAAAAGTGACCGATATATATTTAAGAGCGCAAAATACACATAACATGATGTACAAATGTTGTGGAATTTGAGCGCTAAAAAAGATTAAATCAATGTAAAGGGAGGAAATTATGTCAAACCTATCAGTAAATTTTTCAACAAGGAGTCCTTTGTTTCCCCTACAAAAGGAAGCCCAGGGCGTGACTGCTAAAACAATCACCAGTCAGGATGTAAATTCATCTAACTTCAGCGGTGATATAGCTTTGGTAGGTGCCAATGGTCAGTCTGTGAGACTTGATATCGCTAAATATGATGCGGGTACAACACCCGAAACCACTTTAGACGCTAACGGAACTCCAGTCGAAACCGGGCATAGCGTAGCTGACGCTAGAATGGCTCTCGGAGCAAGCGTGAAGTTGCCCGTTTCCCCACAAATAAATGTTGCGGCAAGAGCCAACTATTATGGACTAGAAGTTGGTGCCAATAAAGAATCAAGTTTGGGTATTGATGCTGGGGTGCAGCTTAACGTGGGAGATTTATCCGCCTCTTTAACCCAAGCCAATATCATTTCCACCGAATCTGCCATCAGTTTAGAGAAAACCTTAAAGGGTAATGTAGGTTACAAAATGGGAAACATAACCGCTTTAGGTTCTGTGGAAATTGAATCAACAAATACAAAAATTGGTGCGGGCCTCTTGTGGGAAGCAGCTCCAAATCTTTCAGTTATAGGTTCTCTGAGTAGCAATGGAATCGAAGCAGGCGTAGACTATAAGATCAACGAATTTGGCATAACGTATCAAATGTCCATGAATGATATGAGCAATCAGTCAGCAGTAGGTTTATCTTACAAGTTTTAATAATATATATAAATAAAGGAGAAAAATCATGAGTTCAACAATAACATCAATTAAACCTAGTCCAGTAATAATTCAATCAGCAACGATAACTAATAATACTTCAGTCGTTGCCGTAAAAGCTGTAAGTTTACAGAGTGCAGGTATTATGGGAAATGCGCCAATAAACGTAGCCAGTATTCCAACCGTATCCACAACTTCTTTAACCGATCCTCAAATAAGCAGCATGCAGGCAAGCCCTTGGGCTGACTGGATGGGCGTATCCGCTGGGTTTTGGGCTACCATTGGTACTTCTGTAACCCCTTTAAAACAAGCCAGATTATTTGTAAGTGAAGATGGCGTAAACTTTACAAAGATGGGTGAGCACAATTTTGAGGCCAATGATATTACCAGTCAGTGGATTGGTTTTAATCCTCAGCTTACTAAAGCTGCTCAAGAACACTCCTATTACTTTGAACTAGAAAACACAGATGGTGTAATAACAAAAAGTGCTACCAATACCTTCACTACCAGCGATTTGGCGCCTCGTTTTGGAGCTGATGATCTGCAAATTACCGTTGGCAGTAGCTACGTTGGTGCAACAGCCGTGGCGTGGTGTTATGAACCAGGTAAAGATCTTCCCAGTATAAGTGGTGAAATTTGGGTAAGTACAGATGGCGCTAATTTTACCAAACTGGATATCCCCGCCACCAGAGATAATGCTACAGGTGTTGTACAGTTCAGCCTAAATGACACTACTCCAGGCTTAACCTTAACTCCAGGTCAAACATATTTTGCCAAAGTAATCATTAAAGATGCGCAGGGACAAACGGCTACCAGTAAAACAAGTTCTTTTAAAATTACCGATTTCGCTCCAGCTTTTGGACAAGATGGTGTGCAGATTTTAGTTTCGAAAGATTATCCAGAAGCTACAATAATGGCTTATACTCAAGAACAAGGTAAAACAAATCCAAATATTACTGCCAAGTTGCTCATTGGGGACAGTGCCAGCAGCCTTACCGAGTTACCCATTACAGCTACTAGAGATGCAAATGGTATGGTTATTTTTAACGTAGGCTCAAATACACCAGGCTTAAATTTACTGGCTGGCCAAACCAAATATTGCAAGCTTCAAATCACCGATGGTGAAGGTCAAGTTGCAACGAGCCCCTTAACGTCTTTCACTACTGCGGATTTCGCACCAGGTTTCGGTCAAGATGGAGTAACAACTCAGGTATGGGCAGATTCCGTTGGTGCCACAGTAATGGCTTATACGCAAGAGCAAGGCAAAATTAACCCCAACATTACGGCCAAGATACTAATTGGAGATAGTGAAAGCAACTTAACTCAGTTAGCGCTATCCTCAACCAGAGATGCAAACGGTATGGTGACTTTCAATCTCGATTCAAATACACCAGGCTTAAATTTAAAGGCTGGTCAAACTAAGGTTTGTAAGATACAGATTACCGATGCGCAAGGTCAGGTGACAACCAGTGCTGCAACTTCCTTTACCACGACAGACTTCGCTCCTAGCTTTGGACAAGATGGTGTGCAAGTTCAGCCTTGGAAAGACTTTTTAGGGGTAACGCTAATGGCCTATACCCAGGAAGCAGGCAAAGATAATCCAGCTATTACTGCCAAGCTATTTATGGGAGAGGACCAAAGTAATCTAATCGAGTTAAGCTTATCTTCCACTAGAGATGCCAATGGTATGGTAATTTTTAATGTAGATGATAAGACCGCTGGAGTGAATCTGCAAGAAGCTAAGAACTATTTTGCAAAAATACAGATTTCTGATGCGCAAGGTCAGGTGACAACCAGTGCGGTTAAAGCTTTTGCTACCTCAACGTATAGCCCTCAAATAGCTCAAAAAGATGTTACCCTAACTCCAAAAGATGCCCAAGGTGTTGAGTTTGTGGTCAAAGTTCCAAGAGCAGTGCAAACCAGTACGTTATTATGGGGTACTTCTCCCGACAGTTTAACCAATACCAAGCAAACCATTCCCACGGCTACTGGTGAGGTGAGATTTAACTTGAATGGTTTAGATAAAAATACTCAATACTATTATAAGTTAAGTGTGAAAGATACAAACAACAGACAGGGCGAGTTAACTGGAAATTTTAATATTGATTCTTTAGTTGTTACACCACCCACAACAGTTTCCGCAAAACCAGTTGGTTATTATAGCAATGGGGAACTAAAGTTAAGTTACTCCTTAGCTAATGCAGGGAATGTAACGGTTTCAGTGTTGGATTTATTTAGCAAGAGAGTATTACAACAAAAACTTTCCGAAGGTGCAGCCGGAACAAGTGTTGGTAAAAATGTAGTTAGCTTACCAATCGGCGAGTTAAACGCAGGTGCTCATGCCTATATTATAGATGCCAATGGAGTAAGACAAACTGGCAGATTTATGGTTAACTAGTTCGCTTTAGTAAAAGCCCTCTTCTTCATGAAAATGAAGAAGAGGGCTTTTCTATGTCCGCTTTAGATGAAAAAAGAATTCCTGATTACCCTTTGTTCCCTTAACTTTACTTGGTACATATTTAACACATTTGTATTCGCATTTTTCTGCGAAACTAATAAAGTTTTCAATTAAATTGTTAATCAATTCCTCTGAATCAATAATGCCACCAAATGGCACTTTATCTTTAGGTGCCTCAAACTGCGGCTTAAATAGTAGTATGGCATCTCCGGTAGGGGTAAGAAAGTCTCGAATTACGGGTAAGATCAAACGTAGTGAAATAAACGACAAATCGGCCACGATAATATCTACCGGTAAGGTTATATTTTCCCTGTTCTTTTTATGTTGGGCGAGAAGTCCACACAATTTAGTAACATCTAGCTCTCGAATATTGGTTCTTTCAATAGGAATAACCTTGGGGTGAACTCGTAAAGAGTGGGCGAGCATCCCGTAATTTACATCCACAGTTATGATGCTTTTTGCTTCATGCTGCAAAAGGAAGTCGCTAAAACCGCCCGTTGATGCGCCACAGTCTAAACATAGTTTATCTGAAATGCTTATATCAAATTCAGGAAATACTGAAGCAAGTTTCTCGCCGCCTCTACTTACATATTTGCTGGTTTCACGCAGCGTTATCTGGTCATGTGGCGTCACAATTTCAGACAAAGAAGAGAATCGCTTGTTTTGGCTAAAAATATTGCCTGCAAGAAGTTGCTTATTGGCTTCATCTTCGGAGTGAACAAGCTCTTTTTCTAGCAAATAATCGAGAAGTTTGATTTTTTTCATTATATACAGGTTATTTTAGCATATAAGTTGAGACTGTTGCGCCAGGTAAATTGTAATTACTCAGAGCAATCGCCTTCGAGTTGTTCCTGTCATTGCTGATATGCATTTATATCGCGATTGCCCCCTCTATTATCCCTAAAAGTATTGCTTAAGCTACTCGCAGGTATTACAATTTTTATGAGTGGGCAAAAGCAAGGGGAATATTGGTTAAAATATGAAAAATAAAACTATTTTGTTCATGATTATTGCCTATGCAGTAATTATGCTGGCGCTTCCTGTTATCTATTTTTTCTTTGATTCCCAATCTAAACCCCTTCACGTAACCGTCAACTTAGATTTGTCACAAAAAGTAGTTTCTATAAGTGGTTCTTCTTTTGCCATGCAGGATGTAACACTCAACGATACAAACCCCGAAGTCTATCGAGATAAGGATCCCAACTATTTGGATGACTATAAGTTAGCAACCTCAAAGCCAACCCATCTTATTTTAATAGATAAAGAGCAAGGGCTCATCGACTTAACCTTGGTGCTAACGCCTGTTACGTCTGATATTAAAACTACCTTGGGAATTACCGCCAAATTATTAGTGGCTTCTCCCATTTTTAACGTCAATCAAAATAGACAAGTGATGAATGAGCAAAGGGTAATAGAGTCTACTTATGCAATCACCAGCAGCAATATAGCCCTAGATATTTCCTACAAGAAAATGGCTTTTCCTGAGAGAATGCTTAAGTTTAGTAGCCAATCTTTAGCGGTTACTAGTGTTTTGACTAAGAAAATAACTCCCTTTTTGGCTAACTCCTTAAAGGTAATTTACAAGTTTTTCCATTGGCTGGTGGTGACGTTAGGTAAGTTAGTCACTAAGCTTTTCATTATTTTAGGGCGTTGTGTATTAGCGTTAGTTAAGTATTTAGGAGTTGCATTAAGAAACATACTGCATTTTCTGAATGGACTGCTGCGTAATATCTTGAAGGAAGTGGGCACTTTTGTGCAGTCCAGTACTCATACCTTGAACGCTAAAATTCATACAGCCCTGAAGCCTAATCCTCACCCAGTTCATATAAAAAAGGCAGTACCCAAACAAATACCCAAACATGTGCTGAAGCAAGTACCCAAACAAATACATAAAGTAACGCACAACGTAATTCCCAAGGTAACGCCCAATGCAATACTTAAGGTTGCTCCCAAAGCGGCTTCCCAGATAGCTCCTAAGGCAATGCCCAAAGTAGTCCGCAAAATAGCAGCCAAGCCTATTCCCGAGGTCATTCATAAGCCATGCCCCAAAGCCCCTAATAAGGTGTGGAGCGCTATAAAAAAAGAGTATCATTATATTGCCTATGAGAGGCCGCTAAAGGACAAGGAGAATAGCCTGAGGGTTAAGGCTCTCTTTTCTACAGTAAATTATCTCGTAGACAGCACGGCTCCAGATTTAGAGTTTGAGTGCGTCAATGGTTTAGGGAAATTAAGGGCCAATGAGGTTTTTACGGTTGATCTAGTGCCAAGCAATAAGGCGAATGCCTCCCACATATTGGGCTCTCAGTTGGTAACAACAAATGCTCAGGGTCGGTTTATGCTCTCACTTAAGTTTGGCAAATTAACAAGTAAATATAAGCTAGAGATTATACGCAATAAGGATAAAAATAAAATGTGGTTCAATACGTTCCCTGCACCACCTGTGGCACTAAAGAATTTAAAGAAAAACACCTATCTAGTGGCTCCAGCGGGTCAAGTGTTAAAGGATGCTATGGTGCTGCAAGTACTGGATCGCTTTGGAAATAGGGTGCCCGATGCACCCATAGAATTATGGGAACGTCCCATCGATAAAAATGATATGTTAAAGTTCGCCCAATTGTCTGCCGATGAGCAGGGTGTCTTAAGAGTAGATTACCGTATGGCAGATGATGTGAAGAAGTTCTTTATTATCGCCAAGTTGAAAGATTCGCAGGCGCAAGTGGCTTACTCTTTGCAAAGTCAGTCGAAGCGAGCCGAAAATATGGAAATAGTCGGTTCGGAAGAAAGGCAAGCAATCATTGGAGTGCCCATTAAGTATAGTTTTGCGGTTAAACTTTCAGATAAGATGGGTAATCCCGCCACGGATATAAATGTAAAGTTTTCCTTGCAAGATGAGGAGTCACAAGAAATAGCACTAAAGACTGCTCGGTCAAATCCCCAGGGGGTAGCAGAGGTTAGGTTTGATACTCCGAAAAAGACGGGTGGGTACAGTGTTGTCGCCAGTTGCGAAAAATTCTCTGAACTGGAAGCGGGCTATTCCTTACTGGTAGTACCAGGTTCAGCAGCTAAGGTGCAAATTGTTTCAGGAGACAACCAAGTAGTGGAATGGAATAAAATACCAAATAGTCCTTTGCAAGTTCAGGTTTTAGACTCCCTAGGTAACCCCATTTCAGATGCCGATATTCATTGGGAAAAGAGCGAAAACCTAAATTGGTATGAAAAAGATGATAAAACCGATGCTGACGGTCTGGCAAGAGCCAGTATTTTTCCAAAATCAAGCGCAAAAAAGTTGGAAAATGTAGTGGCCAGTGCTGCCGGTTCTAAGGTGGCGTTTAAGGTTTATTGTGCCGAGCCTAAAAAATATCAACTATATTTAATGAGTAAGCCCGTGATAAAGGTTTTCCCCTCGCAACCCTTGCCCGAAAATATAGTCTTTGTTTTAAAGGATCAGTATGGTCATGTTCTGCGTAACCACAAGGTAGAGTTTGAGTACTTGGTAATAAGAAAAGGTGTAAGTTACCAGCAAAATATTGCGGTAAATACCAACAAGCAGGGGTTGGTGTCTTATAACTTTATCGTAAGTGACCAAGGAGATGAAATCAACTTTAAAGGTAAATACGCAGATGGTAAAACCCCAATTATTACTTGGGTGAAAATCGATGTCATTCCTGAAGATATTTCCGCCCTTAACATCAATTCCTATCCCCGCCAAGGAAAAGTAGAAAGTAAGCTTATGCCTCCCATTGAGGTTATGGTCGCGGATAATAATGGTAAGCCAGTAGGCAGTATAAACCTCGATATTAACTGTATCCGAGTCCCCAATCAGCAGCTAAATAATTTTACGGCTCTGCGCGTGAGAACCAATAAGCAGGGGCATGCCTATTTTTCACCAGTCTTAGGCAAGACAGCGGGTACATATATTTACAATGTAAGGTTGGGGAATAATCTCAATAAAAATATTACAATAAATGCTTTGGCTTTGGATCCAGAGGAAATCGTAATTGCCAATAAGCCCAATGCCCTTTATCCAGTTGGTGCAACGGTAGAGAACCTACAGTTTTCCGCCTACGACAAGTATAAAAATAGACTAAGATATGGTGTTTTTTATTATGGCATTAATGCTCAAAAGAAAGCATCAAAAAATAGATTTAATCAAGCCACAATTCAGGAAGATGGTTTTGCATACGCTAAATTAGAAATGCCTGCGCGGGAGGGGAAATATTGGTTTTATGTAGCCGATAACCGATTCACTAAGTTTGGCTTCTTACCAATAAGAGCGAGAGGCGCACAAATCGCAAAGATTGCGCTTAAAGATATCGAGAAGGAACGGTTAGTTTTTATGGTAGATGAAAGAGTCAAAGATGTTTTTACGTTCCGAGCTACAGATAAGTTTGGTAATCCTATTAGTAAGGCTAAAGTCAGTCTAGATTTATATCCGCTCAACTCCGATAAATCAGAAGTTGGCGTAGACACACAAGCCAATGGACGTGGGGAGGGCTCCTTCCATCTCGATTTTCCCTCAAAGTCGGGGCTTTATACAGCCAAAATCTATGCCTCAGATTCGCAAAAAACGCAGTTTAGCGTGAATATTGAGCTCAAACCTCAGTTCATCAGTAAGGCCAAGATTATGGACGGTGATAATCAATTAGCCAACGCCAACTCTAAGCTGGCCAAGGACTTTGCTGTGCAGTTATTAGATGCTTACAACAATCCCGTTGCTAATGCACAAGTTAAGTGGTCCTATACGCTTAGGTTCAAAGGGGAACAGCGACGCATAGAGAAACCCACTCTCTCAAATCATGAGGGGGTAGCACGTTTCAATTTTGAGCTGGACTCTGAGCCAGGAATAAGAGAGATTAGGGCGTATTATAGGAGTAATAATAAATGGGAATATCAATCCTTTTTTGTTAAATCCATATCCACTAAAGTCAGTAAAGTTGAGCTATTTGGAGGAGATGGCCAATCGGTGGGCTCTGGTGAAGAGCTCGCTGAAAATTTAGCCGTTAAGGTTTTAGATACGCAGTCTCAACCCATTGCCAATCTGCCGGTGGTTTTTCAAATATATTCCGTGAACCAGAAAAAGGAAATGACTCATTTGCCTCAGGAGGTTTTCACCAATGAACAAGGTGTGGCTGTTGCAAAGCTGTTAGCCCCTACACAGCCAGGAGAGTACGAAGTGCAAGCATATGCAAAAGCCCATAAGGATAGTATTGTAAGGTTCCAACTTTTTGTTACTGTCGGGAAGACAACGTCAATCACTTCTCCCACGGTAACGATTCAACCCCTCATAGAAAGCTCATCTCAGCAAGAGGTTGTTCGGCAGAAAATTATTTTCAATGGCAAGGAATTTACTTCGATTCCTCAAAAAGTAACACTTTATACCAAGGGGCAACCCTATGAGGTTGAGTTAGTTAATAGCTCTAAGGAACCAGTCGATATTGGCATTCAAATAAGCAAGAGAAATTTCAGTACAGTAGTCAATTTGCGAGATAAGGCCCCGATAATTATTTCGCCTTCTTATGTAGAGTCCTTAGAGCAAGTAACCCTCTATAAGAAAGAAAAAGTGGACATTCCTTGGCTAAAGAAATCTAAAACGTTTGTTTTGCAAACCAAGCCGGCTAATTCCTTTAATTTGATTCTGCAAGATAGCGTCAACCAAATCGTAGCCCTAAGTGAAGAGCAAACGTTCAATTATAAGATTACTACCAAGGAGTTGGTGAATCTAGTTCCCCTAGAGATAATCGTCAAAAAAATTGGTGCCCAAGAAGAACAGATCCTCTTTCTTAAACAGACCAGCCAGCCAATAAACAAAGTAAATTACTTTAATTATACCTTTTTGCAAAATGGTTCGTACCTAATAGAGCTTCACTTGCTCTTGACAGGACAGAAGGTTTATTATTTTGTAGAAGTTAACGGGAAGAAACATCATTAAGTCAGGTTATCGCTAAGTCTATTTGACTTTAGTCTAATCTATTATACAATGGGAAAGGGACGAACTTATGATATCTATTTTTTTTCTTCTTCTTTTTGCTCATACGTTATCCGATTTTGTTCTACAGACTAGTTACATTTTTAAGCTTAAAGTAAAGAATATATGGGGGGTTGTCTTACACTCCGCTATTTTCTTTTTTTGCGCTATTCTGTTAACTCGGCCACTGTATGAACACTCATTTACGTTTGTGGTGTGGCTTTTAGCCGTTACCCTAAGCCACATAGTCATTGATAAAGTTAAAATTATTATTAATAGAAATATAATCCAAAAGGAAATTATTTACTTTTTCTTGGATCAGCTCCTTCATATAGCCGCCATGGCTACCATTTTTTTTCTGCCTTTTGATTTTACCGAAGATTTGGTAAGTGAAAATAGTTTGTTTTTCCTTTCCTACAGCTACGATTTTATTAAAGATTGGCGTTTGTTTATTCGTTTTTCCTTTATTTGTTCTTTAGCTATTTATGTCTCCTATGCGGTGGAAGTCGTTCTATATTATTATGACCGTACTGTCAGTGAAAAAGTTGGTGGTTTGAAATACAATATTGCCGCAATGCTCTATAGGGTTTTTGTTTTTATTCTATTTATTAGCCCGTTTCATCTCTTGGGAATACTACCCATTGTCGCTCGATATTATTTGGACAAAGCTAGGTTGGTATATGACAAACGCAGGTATATAATTGAAAATGGCATTGTTGTCTTGTTGGTTATTATATACTATATGTATCAAAGTGAAATTAGTTTTTAGATACACTAAAACCAATTCGGGCAGAGTATAAGTAAGTAGGTCTAGAAAAGGAGTTTATAGTTATGAACGCAATATGGAATAATTTTTTCTCGAAAAATAATTTGAAGGTTAGAGACTATTTAAAGAAAGTCCCTATTTTTGCCGATTTAAGTAATGGAGAGCTTAAGAAGTTGGAAAAGCACATGATTAGGCGTAAATTTATGACCAATGAGTATATTTTTCGCGAGATGGAGCCAGGTGCTGGAATGTACATCGTCATGAGTGGTAATGTGAAGATTCAAATAGAGACGGAAAATAAGCAAATCAAAGATTTAGCCTTGCTTATCGAGGGAGATTTCTTTGGCGAGATGGCGCTATTAGACGAATCCCCCCGTTCTGCGTCGGCTCTTGCTTTTAGCGATAAAGTAGAGCTGCTTTCTTTTTTTCGTGGTGATTTACTAAAAGTGATGCAGGAACAACCTGAGATTGCTTGTAAAATATTATGGAACATTGGTGGAGTAATTAGCGCGAGATTGCGTAAAACAAATGAGCAAATAAGCCTTTGGGAAAAGAAATCAACATGACCAACAAAACGAATCTATCCTTAATTAAAGATATTTCAATATTATTGCTTTTCCTTGGTGTTCTTGGTTATGTCATTTATCTTTTCTGGAGCATATTTTTCCCTTTTGCCCTAGCCATCATCATTGCCTATTTATTAAACCCGCTCATTGGTAAAATTACAGTTAAATTTGGCTTAAGTCGTATAATGGCAGTGCTATTAATTTATATTGTTTTTTTCTCTTTAATTGGGTTAGGCTTATATATTTCTATTCCTATATTAATAAAAGAGATTGGAACGATACAGGCAAACTTACCTACTTATATGAAGTATTTGCAAGAATCCTTTGACACCAGCATCGTGCAGCTACACAGTAGATTCCCTCAGCTACCGCTTAAGGAAATAGACATAATGGGGTTTCTTACCAAGAGTGCTGACAATTATGCTCTGCAAATATTTAAAAATATTCCCCTATTCATCAGCATGGTGACGAGTATGTTAATGCTATTAATTTTAGTCCCTTTTATTACTTTTTTTCTCCTAAAAGATGGCCCCTTATTTAAGAGAAAATTATACGAGTTAATTCCTAATCAGTATTATGAGTTGTATCGAAATTTGGCGTCACGCATGGATAAGCAACTAGGAAACTATATTCGTGGACAAGCTTTAGATGCCTTGTTCTGTGGGATATTATCTTCCTTTGGCCTATGGCTAATTGGTGTTAAATATTTTTTTATTATTGGTATGTTTGCAGGTTTAGCCAATTTGATTCCCTATTTTGGCCCTGTCATGGGCATGATTCCTGCGATGTTTGTTTCTATTATGGACAAAGGTTTTGACCCTAAATTTATGTTGGTAATTTTTTTAACCTTTACCATAGTCCAGCTTATCGATAACCTGCTCATTAATCCGGTTGTAGTGGGTAAAAGCGTAGAACTTCATCCGCTGATTGTCATGGTCGCTATTATGCTGGGTGGTGCGCTGGGTGGTCTTTTCGCTATGTTGTTAGCTGTCCCCTTTGTATCGGTCATGAAAATAGTAATTATCGAGCTGGGTACAGAAATAAAATATAGAAAATACTTAGCACTAAATAAGACAAGCTAGCTGGAGTACAAGATGTCAATAATAGCCGTAATTATCGCTTTCCAAGGCTTTAGAGATGAAGAGTTTTTTATTCCCTTTGAGCAATTCCAAAAAGCAAACTATCAGGTAGTCGTTTATTCTTCGCAGAAGGGTACCGCGGTGGGTAAACTGGGTGGAACATTTCAGGTTAGTCATACCCTGAGCGAGTTAAAGACGGACGATATATCCGCTTTGGTTATTGTTGGTGGGCCAGGTGGGTATGGCTATTTAGGCGATAAACAATTGCACAAGATTATCCTAGATACCGCCAAAAGGGGCAAGCTAGTAGCTGCTATTTGTATGGCCCCTCAAATTGTGGCGCAGACGGGCTTACTGAAAGATAGAAAAGCGACAATTTTTGTAGGAGATAAAGAAACGCTCTTACCCTATGGCGTTCATTACACTGGACAGCAAGTGGAAGAGGATGGCCAATTTATCACAGGAGATGGTCCAGCCAGTGCGCAGCTTTTTGCTAGAGCAATTATTCATAAACTAAATATAGAGTAAAGAGTAATCAGTAAAGAGTAAAATTATACTCATCACTCTTTACTTATTACTAATTAAAAGGAGTGAAGCATGTCAAAAAATATTTTAGTAACAGGTGGGGCAGGTTTTATTGGTTCGCATATTGTGGAAGAGGCCGTGAACAGGGGGTACAATACACTGGTTTTGGATGATTTATCGACTGGGAAGAAGGAAAACCTAGAGCATTTACCCCAGGATAGTTATCGTTTAATTCAGGGCGACATAAGAGATAATAATCTTATTAATCAAGTTTTTAAAGACAATGCCATAAATTGCGTTTTTCATGAGGCTGCTATTGCCTCTGTCCAGAAGTCAATTACCGACCCAGAAAACACATATAGTATTAATGTCGAAGGGACGAGGAATGTTTTTGAGGCAGCAGTCGATCATGGGGTGGAAAGAGTAGTTTTTGCTTCTTCGGCAGCCGTATACGGCGATGATCCTAAGATCCCAAAAGTAGAAGACATGTCTCCAAAACCAATTTCTCCTTATGGTGAACATAAATTAGAAAACGAAAAAATGGCCGCTAAATTGTCACTGAAAGGTAGTACAAAATTTGTGGCCTTGCGTTACTTCAATGTCTATGGACTTAGACAAGACCCAGCCAGTGAGTACTCAGGGGTAATTTCCATCTTTATAAATCGAATATTGAGCGGACAAAAAATAACCATTTATGGTGATGGAAAGCAGACCAGAGATTTTGTATATGTTAAAGATGTTGTGGCGGCCAATTATTTGGTAGCGGAAAAGATCGCTAGAGGTTTTGCTATATTTAATGTTGGAACAGGCTTGCAGACTGACCTAAACGAATTGGTAGGTATTATTTTTTCGCTATCCAGTAACGTAGATAATATAAAATATGAGCTTTCTAGAGCAGGAGATATCAGACATTCTTTGGCGGACATAATTAATTTACGCAGAGAGACAGGCTATAAGTTTGATTACGAAATAAAAAATGGACTTAGTCAATTAATTTCACACAAATAAACATCGAAAATTCTTAATTTGCCAATTTGATTTTTGTATATTAGAATCAGTTTTTGAATCGGGGGTCAGCAAACAATAGTCAGAAGTCTTTGGGGGTATACATGGCAGAATTTCAACCTGTGGAACAAGATAAAGTCCTCGCTTTTGTGAAAGATTATTTGCTTGTTATTGATGAAAATATTATAGAAATTTCTCATAAGAGAAATACCCTTAAGTCCAGAGTTAAACAGTTATCATTGCAGTATAAAATTCCCAAAGATTTTGCCAATTATATTTCTTTATTTTTAATGGTGACGAAATTTATTTACGTGGAAAATAAAATATGGAAAGTAAACTATAGTCTTAAGGACAAATTGGACAAACCAGAGTTTCTAATTAAGAACATGTTTAAGTTTTTATTCTTCAGTCGCGACTACAACGAATACTATAAATCACCACTAGTCTTTAATACTATTTTTGCCAACAATGATTATGAGATTATTCGTAAACGAAAAAGCATTATTAAGACCTTATCAGAAATTGACAAAGAAGAGAGAATATCCTTTGAAAAGTTATATCAAGTCCTTTCTAAAAGATATGCTTTTTTCAGAGAGTACAATAATCCTTCTAATTTTTATTATACAAAGGCCGAGGTTTTCAGTAATAAACAGCTCATTTTCATTTTTCTTTTTAAAACCCTAAATTTTTTAGGTGTTACCCAACTTGAAAAAAAGGGTAAAACGATGGTTGATTATTATTTTAAAATAACGGATAGTGGATATGATTTAATTAATGATTATATGGCCAAATTTCAAGAGAAAAATAGGTCTGTTGATTCCGAAAAGCAAATCATTAAACCCTATGAGATTTACGTTAAACCAGAGTTTGATACACATAGACAAAATATATTATTAAACAGAGTATTACCAAAACAAATGGAAGCTTTTTCGATCCAATCTTTTTCACCTATCAAAGAATCAAACAGTAGTGGAAATCAAGATTTTTTAGTAGACGTTAGAAATCAGCTTGTCCGCAGAGCTCAGGAAAGTAATACTCCGAATCTTTTAGTTTAGTTAATGACTTGAAAATAGCGGACATTACCTCCTATTTAGAGCAAGTATACCCATTAAAATATGCTTTAGACTGGGACAACTGTGGTTTACAAGTTGGGGACTTATTAGGGCAAACAGATACTGTAGTAATAACCCTTACGGTTACACCCCAGGTTGTCGAAAAGGCTCTCGCTTTAGGCAGTAAACTCATAATTGCCCACCATCCTCTCATCTTTACACCTCTAAAACATTTAGATACTTCGAGTCCCAGCGGAAAGCTGATCCAAACTATTATTCAGAACGAACTTACGGTATACTCACTTCATACCAATCTGGACATTGCCAGTAAAGGGGTAAGTGATGCTTTGGCAGCCAAGTTTGGTTGCGCACAAACGCAAGTACTCCAAGTAACCAACAGCGAAAAATTGTCTAAGCTCATCGTTTACATTCCGGCTGAGTATTTCCTTCAATTCAGGGAGCAATTTTTGCAGACCAAGGTTGGCCACATCGGTAATTATTCGCACTGTTCTTTTAGCAGTTTAGGGGAAGGAACATTTCTCCCCGAGCAGGAGTCACATCCTTTCATAGGAGAAATAGGACATTTATCCAAAGTGCAAGAATATAAACTGGAGACCATCGTTAAAGATGCGGACGTTTCTCAGGTGCTTGCCTTAATGAAAAACTATCATCCTTATGAAGAGGTTGCGTATGACCTTGTTCCACTTATCAATACTGGCCAGCAGGTCGGCTTGGGGCGGTATGCGGAGGTCTCCCCCCTTAGTTTGGGAGAATTTAGTCAAAAGTGGCCAGCGGGAAGTTTAAAAGGAAACACCGATTCGCAAAAGTCAATAAAACGAATTGGCTTTTGTGGCGGCAATGGCTCGAGTTTGCTAAAGAGGGTTATTGCTTTAGATATAGATCTATATATAACCGCAGAGATTGGATACCATGACGAATTGTTGGCAAAGGACCATAATCTTACTGTTCTGGATCTTGGTCATGAACTCAGTGAGGTGCCAGTTTTAGATACACTGCAAAAAGTATTAAATGATAAGTTTCCATCACTAACTCTTGAAGTTGTTTAATGCCTAGTAAAATCGTTGGGTATTGACCAAGCAAATTATTGAAATTCAAATTAAATAGTGTTATTCTAAGTAGGATATGAATTTAGAAGAATTAAACGCCCTATCTGACCCAATTATTGATTCTCCAATTGTTATGGATGAACAATTCCAGTCGGAGGAATTTTTAGACAAGGCACTAAAATACAATGCGAGAGATGAAAAACTCTATCGCATCCTTATTTCCCTTTCCGCGGCATGGGAAACGTACAATAAGTCACTCAACACTTTCGACAAGAATGAAGCCTATATCAAGATAAAAATTCTGGAATCAGAAAGGACTGGGCTTCTGTCTCAGCTTCGAAACTAATGAGTAAGTTCAAAGTTGGGATTGTTGGGGCTACTGGTTTTACCGGTCATGAACTTATTAAAATATTAGCTGGGCATGGTGGGGTAGAGTTAGTTTATGCCACGTCTACCTCTAGTGCTGGCAAGAAGGTTTCAGAATTATATCCAGATTTATCGTATCTAGATCTATCCTTCGAAGACTATACTGTGCTGGAAGCCAAAAAAAGAAAGCTTGATTGCGTCTTTTTAGCAGTACCTCATGGGGAGTCAATGCAATTTGCTTTTGATCTATTAGAAGCGGGTATCAAGGTGGTTGATCTTAGTGCTGATTTCCGTTTTTCCGATTATCAGACTTATGAAAAGACTTATAAACCTCACAGCCAAAGAGATTTGTGCAGTCAGGCGGTTTATGGGTTGCCCGAATTCTTTCGGAAGGATATCGTTAACGCCAAACTCATTGGCAATCCTGGTTGTTATGTTACCGCCTCTTTACTGGCCTTATTGCCCCTTAAAGAGGTCGTTACTGACATCATTATCGATGCCAAAAGCGGAGTATCAGGAGCGGGAAGAAAAGCAGAAGAAGCGTATATGTATGTAAATGTAGCCAGCAATTTTAAGGCGTATGGTATTGCCAAACATCGCCATCAGCCTGAAATAGAAACTTATGTGGGGCAAAAGCTAGAGTTTACTCCTCACTTGCTGCCAGTTAGTAGGGGGATTTTAGCCACGGTTTACTTTAAATCACAAAAAACCTATGAAGAACTCAATAGCCTCTTGCAGACAACTTACAAAAACGAGCCTTTTGTAACCGTTCTTACCAAATCAGATCCTGAGCTACGTATGATCACAGGGACCAATAATGCCTATTTAAAATTATATAAAGCCAGCAAAGAAGGTCAATTTATCATAGTCTCAGTTATCGACAATTTGGTAAAAGGGGCAAGCGGTCAGGCCGTACAAAACATGAATTTAATCTTAGGACTAGAAGAAACGGCGGGTCTTATTCTTTCGCCTGTCTATCCGTAAGCACTTCTAAGCTTGTAATAATTTCTTTATGCGGGGCAATGCCTGTAGTGCAGCCTCCTCGCCAGCTTTTATGATGTCATCGATGCGGTTATATTCAAATTGCTTTAAATGATGGACTTTTGGCTTAATAATTACATCTGCTCGCTCCACACTTGCATCAGCAATAAAGTCCGAAGAAATATTCCTAGCTCGAAGAAAAACATTAAGTAAATTGGGATGTTTATTTTCAAACTTATTTAGCTCGGAAACATATACCGCAATCTTTATATGTATATTGTTTTTTTCCAAGGCCGAAATGGGAACGGGAGTGGTAACTACTCCATCTACGAGTAACTTATTTTTGTGTCGCACAGGAGTAAACATAATAGGGATAGACAAAGAGGCTCGAATGGCGTTCATTAAGTCGCCAGTGGAAATTATCTCTTCTTTCCCCGTATATAAATTAGTGGAGACAGCAGCAAAAGGAATATAGGTTTCTTCAATATTCTTTTTGCCAAGAAGTTTATGAATGGTTTTGAGCAATAATTTATTGCCCTTAAAGATTCCGCTAATACTTAGGGATGGATCCCATAATTGATACAGAGGCTTTTTGTAGACTTGTTCAAAAGCAGTATAGATCGCATCATAATTTAGGTTGAAGGCAAACGGAGCCCCGTATAACGAACCACCGCTTGTTCCAGCGATGAAATCTAAAGGAATATTATTTTCGGTTAGAACTTTCATTACTCCAACGTGGGCTAGACCAGGAGCAGTTCCGCTACTAAGTGCAATGCCAATCGTTTTTTTGGCGATAGAACGGGCAACCCTTTGCAAATCCACCAGCATGCAGGAGCTTTTCAAGGAGTATATTCCTGTTTCTTGCAGATCTTGAAAACTAATAATATGCTGAGCCAAAGCTCTAATTTGTGGCGTAATTACCTTGCACTTTACTATTAGGAAACAGTTATTTACTCTTTGAAGTTCTTGCTCAATATCCATAGATTCGTCCAAAATAATTATTTTTTTTGCAGTGATTTTTTCGAAATAATCTAGAAAAATATTTGTTTTATCAATATTTGCATCTGCACCAATAAATAGTATTAGTTCATTGGTTACTTTATGGGTAATAATTCGATTTGTAGATATAAGTCTTTGGCTGAGAACTCTGCTAAGCTCTACCGCCATTACCTGATGATTCTCAAGTAGTTGGTCAAACTCGTGTTTTTGCATATAGGAAAGCACGCAGTCACTTGCAGCTATTGCGGTAGCAGTTCGTGAGGAATGTGTAAGCATCGCCATTTCCCCGAAAAACTCTCCTGCGCAAAGCGAAGAGAGGATTATATCTTGCCCTTGCTTATTTTCTACAGATATCGAAACACTGCCTTGCACAATGAAAAATATTTTATCACCGATTTCTCCTTCATTAAAAATAGTTGTTCCTTTGACAAAGGACTCCTCGCGTAGATTTTCATTAACCATGGTAAAGGTAGCGATTGATAAATTATTAAAGAGGTCATAGTTTTTTAAAATTTCATAATTGTTCATTTTAGGCCTCCAAAAATTGTTGCAATTCTACCCATTCATTATTGAGTGAAAAAGGTTTAGAAAAGGTAATTATAACCTTAGAAAAGGGAAAAGGGATACAATATTTGTCCCAGCGCCAAAATATGGGAAAGTAGGCCGAATAGTTAACGTGAATAGCCACAGTAGGAACATGGGTTTTATCAGTTAGATAATGGCAGCCTTCTTTAATCCTAAGAGCTGGTCCTGTCGGTCCATCAACGGCCATAATGGCATTTTGCTTCTGTTCCAGTTTTTTCTTTATATTAATGGTATGGCGAGTATCATCTTTGCCATAGGGAATGGTGTCATAGCCCAGTAACTTTGCGGTTTGCTCTAAAATCATGCCCTTTAGATTGCTAGATACAAACATGGCAATATCTTTGTTCCTATAACAATAAAAGGGAGTGAAGGTATTTTTGTGCCAAATTGCAAAAATATAAGGTTCCGTTGCAAAAAGCTCGTGACCAGATTTATTTTCAATGGAAATTTTCAGCGTTTTATTGATGCAGATTACCGCAACATAAAGGAGATATCCGATTGTTTTTGCAATTACTTTCTTGCCAAGCATAAGTAAAATAAATTATAACTTATTAAAAGAGTGGGGGCTACTACTTTCAATTAAGAAGATTGTGGTTAACAATTATAAAATTAATGGCATTATGGCAAAAACTGGAAAAAAATATTCTAGGCAATTGCTCGCGAATAGATTAAACTATGCTTAATGCTTATTTACCTTTATGGTATTTTTATTGCTTTCATGATTTTAGGGCCTCTACTGAAGGCGCTTATCAACATTTACCCCGAATTCTTGTGGTTTATTGACCTTGGTTATCAGAGTGTTTTTCTCAAGATTTGGGAAGTTCGTTTAGGGGTACTACTCATCTTTGCTGTAGTAGCTTTCTTCTTCATCTACGCAAATATATTTTTGGCGATGTGGACAAGACGTAAATTAGATAAAGAGCCTGAAGTTGTTTACGATGGTAGTTTAAACTTCAACTTTGACAGTCTTCCTTTCAATAAAACCATGGAATTATTGACTTCCTATAAATGGATTGCCTTGGTTGTAGCAGGTATTTTCTGCTTATTATTTGGCGGGTTTTGGTTTCTTAATTGGGACAAAGTACTCCTTTTTTACAATGGTGGTCTTTTCGGAAAAACTGACCCTATTTTTAATCAAGATATAGGTTTTTACTTTTTTATTTACCCCTTCTATAAGTTGTTGCAAACATGGTTGTCAGGCTTAACCCTTGTTACGGCCATCATGGTAGGCCTTATCTATTTTAACCATAAGGCTATAAGAATAAAAGGGAGAGCTTTGGAAATTCGTAAAGAGGTTAAGGTCCATATCTCAGTACTACTGGCTATTTTCTTTGGCTTATTAGCATGGTCCTATAAATTAAATATGTATCACCTATTATACTCAGCAAAGGGACTGGTATATGGTGCGGGTTATTCCGATATTCACGCCGACCTTTTGGGCTATAAAGTTTTATTTGTTGTCGCACTTTTTATAGTGGGGCTTATCTTTGTAAATATCTTCCGTAAAGGGATTTTGTTGCCACTAGAAGGTTTGGCAGTTTTGGTAATAGTTTTCGTAGCCTTAAAAGTTGTTTATCCTTCTGTCTTGCAGCAATTCGTAGTAAAACCAAATGAAATTGAAAAAGAGCGTCCCTATATAGAGCAAAATGTTGCCTACACTAGAGAAGCCTACAATCTTAACAATGTCGAAGAGCGTACCTTTACGATAAATAATAATCTAAAAGTTGCTGATTTACAGAAAAACCAGGAGACCATTTCCAACATTCGGCTATGGGATCACCGCCCACTACTAAAAACTCTAGACCAGCTACAAGCCATACGTCTGTATTACGATTTTAATGACGTCGATATCGACCGCTATACCCTAAATGGTAAGTATCAGCAGGTAATGCTTTCGGCTAGAGAGCTTGACGCAGACCAACTGCCTGAAGGAGCCCGAAACTGGATCAACCAACGCTTAACCTACACTCACGGGCATGGCCTAGTCATGTTGCCAGTAAATAAAATGACCAGTGAGGGGCTGCCCAATTTCTATATCTACGACATCCCAGCCAAAATTAATGCCGACATTAAAATAGATAATCCGGATATTTATTTTGGTGAATCGACCAATAAATATATTATTGTGAATACGAAAGCCAAAGAGTTTGATTACCCTCAGGGAGATAATAATAAATACACGGTTTATAAATCTCATCACGGCATTTTGCTCAACAATTTCTTTAAAAAAGTGCTTTTTGCCATCAAGTTTCAAGAGTTAAATATTATTCTTTCCGATACCATTACCCCTAAGAGTCGCGTACTTTTTGACCGAAACATCAAGGTGCGACTACAAAAAATAGCCCCTTTTCTTTTTTACGATAGTGACCCCTATATGGTGCTATCTAAAGGTAAATTATATTGGATAACCGATGCCTATACGATGTCCGACATGTATCCTTACGCGCAGCCGTTTTACGGGAATTACAACTATATTCGTAATGCGGTAAAAGTGGTTGTGGATGCCTATACAGGTGAAACCAGTTTCTATTTAACCGACAAAAAAGACCCACTAATCTTAGCTTATAGTAAAATTTTCCCCTCTTTATTCAAGGATGTAAGTAAGCTTGACCCAGATTTAGTTTCCCATTTTCGCTATCCCGAGGACTTGTTTACCATTCAGGCCAAAATGTATTCAAAATACCACATGAACGACCCGCAGGTATTTTACAATCAAGAAGATTTATGGGTTATTCCCAACGAGACCTTTGAAGACAAGACGCAACCCATACAGCCGTACTACACCATGATGAAGCTGCCAGAGGATGATAAACTTACTTTCCGTCTAATGATGCCCTTTACGCCCTCTAAGAAGAACAACATGATCGGCTGGATGAGCGCCAATTCAGATGCGCCCAATTATGGAAAAATTACCGTTTATAAGTTGCCCAAAGAGCAAATGATCTATGGCCCCCAACAAATAGAGTCGCGAATCGATCAAGATACCGAGATTTCTAAGCAGTTGTCGCTTTGGGGACAAAAAGGTTCCCAGGTTATTCGAGGGAATCTATTGGTTATTCCATTGGAGAACAGTTTTATTTATGTTGAGCCTGTTTATTTGCAAGCGACACAGTCTCGTTTTCCTGAGCTAAAGCGTATTGTGGTGGCCTACGGAAATAAAATTGCGATGGAAGAGACTTTCGAATTAGCATTGCAAAAAGTTTTCGACTTAAATGCCGCAGACCCCTTTACTGTTGAAACAAAAAAATCTTCAGTCCTAGATACTCCCCAAGAAAAAAGCTCCAAACTTTCAGGCTTAATCGATCAAGCAGGCCGATATTATAGTGATGCTCAAAAATCAATCCAGAATTCGGACTGGAAAGGCTATGGAGAAAACATTAAAATGTTAGGTCAAGTATTAGAACAAATGAGAAAAGATAAGTAAAAAATATATTAGTGGGAGAAGTAAATATGAATAAAATCACCATAGAAAATAATAAATTAGTAATCCCAGATAAAGTTACCATTCCTTTTATCGAGGGTGACGGTATTGGTGGAGATATTACTAAAGCCATGCGTTTAGTGATAGATGCAGCAGTAAATAAAATCGGCAAAGAAATTATTTGGTTAGAAATATTGGCAGGGGAGAAAGCCTTTAGGCAAACGGGGCAGTGGCTGCCAGCCGAAACTCTAGAAAAAATTAAAGAATATGTGGTAGCGATTAAAGGACCACTTACGACTCCCATTGGTAAAGGCATCAGAAGCTTAAATGTGACGCTTCGCCAAGACTTAGACCTCTACGCCTGCGTGAGACCTGTAGTCTATTTTAGTGGTGTTGAGAGTCCGCTCAAACATCCTGAGCAGCTCGATGTAGTAATCTTCAGAGAAAATACTGAAGATGTCTACGCGGGAATAGAGTGGGAAGCCAGCACGCCTGAAGCCAAAGACGTGAGAGATTTTCTCAAGACCAGATTCAATATTTCCCTCCATGAGGAAACTGGAATTGGCATAAAGCCAATAAGTAGACCCGCTTCCGAGCGCCTTATGCGAAAAGCGATGCATCACGCCATCGAAAATAAACGTAAATCGGTGACCATTGTGCACAAAGGCAATATCATGAAATATACAGAAGGCGCTTTCCGCACATGGTGCTATGAATTAGCCAAAAGGGAATTTGCTGACTATATCGTTTTAGAAAGTGAGTTGCAAGGGCCAGCACCTAGTGACAAGATTCTCATCAATGATCGTATAGCCGACAGCATGTTCCAGCAGTTATTGCTGCGACCTGCCGACTATGACGTAGTGGTTACCACCAACCTAAATGGCGATTACCTTAGTGATGCTTGTGCCGCACAGGTTGGTGGGCTAGGCCTTGCTCCAGGTGGTAATATCGGCGATTTCTACGCCGTGTTCGAGGCCACCCATGGTACGGCTCCAAAATATACGGATCTAAATAAAGCCAATCCCTCGTCACTTATTCTTTCTGCGGTGATGATGCTAGAGTATTTAGGCTGGCAAGAAGCCGCCAAGTCAGTAGTGACGGCGATGGAGAAAACCATACAATCTAAAATCGTAACCTACGATTTAGCGCGACAGATCGAGGGTGCAACTGAGGTTGGTTCTCTAGAATTTGCAAAAGCTTTAATAAATAATCTTTAAACGTTTGTCATCCCGACCCCTTCGACTGCGCTCAGGGCAGGCTGCATGGAGGGATCTGAAATGCATTTAAGTTCTTGACCTGCAGATTCCTCGACTGCCAGACAAAGTCGGTGCGCTCGGAATGACGATTTAATGTACTTTTCGTCCAGGAATTATAAAAAAAAGGGCAAAATGAAAAAAGCGATACTATTAATATTGTTGATTCTAGGCTCACTACCTCTTTATGCTTTTTCTTTCTCTGACTGGCAAACTATAGAAACTGGTAATTTTATAATTTATTATCCAGCAGGTTACGATTTTAGGGCAAAACAAGCACTCTACTATTTAACAACAAACGAGCCTATGGTTAAGAAAATGACAGGAAATGAAAATCGTCTTAAGACGGCAATTGTCATTCAGGATTATGGGATGTATGTCAATGGTTCCGCTTCAATTTATGGGACAAAAATAGTCGATTATACCTGTGATCCAAATTCCGATGCGTTTGCACACGATCAAGATTATACCAAAGGGTTGTATGTACATGAATATACACATATAAATCAACTGCATAATACTTCTGGGTTAGCAAATATCGCAACTTTTTTTCTAGGTGATCTATATGCTCCCAATATTTGTGTGCCAATGTGGGTGCTTGAAGGGATCACGGTCTATACAGAATCTCAATTAAATAAATATTCAGGACGCCTAAATTATGGAGAATATGATGCGCTTATACAGAGCAAAGCCAAGGCAGACAAACTTCCTAATTCGTTGCAAGCCAATTACATGTACGCAACTTTTCCCCTAGGTCAGCATTATCTTTATGGTGGTTCATTCTTTCGCTATTTATCTGCAACCTATGGAGAAGATAAGTTCGCAAAATTCTTTTATGCTTATTCTTCACACTTTCTTACTCCACAGATTGGAATCTTTTTCCCTAGTATTGGTATCGATAGCGTGGCTACAGAGATATATGGTAAAGGCTTTGATAAGCTCTTCCTTGACTGGCAAGAAGCCGAGAAAAAACAGGCTGCGGATTGGGAAATAGTTGGAGATAGAATTTCAATTATTAAGACGTCTTCTGTTTTTAAGAAATTAGCCGCCATCAATAATAAGCTATATTACGAAAAACAAAACTTTATAACACCTGGTCCATTTGCTTTTTTTACAAGTTATTGTCAATTAGCCGAATATGATCCAATTACCAGTAAAGAAAGGCTACTATTTACCTTTACAAATGTTTCTGATTACAGCTCCATTCAGGCCGATACACAAAACACAGCTAATTTATATTTTGTGGGAACAGAGTTCGAACCTTGTAGTGCAAATATCGACAATTATGGGATAGGTTTGCAAAATGTTTTATATCGGATTAATGTGAATAATTTGTCAAAACCTGAGGAAGTTTTTTTTGATGAATTTTATGATTATGTCCCTTTAGCTTCGGGTACTATCTTTTACTCCAAAAGAAAGAAAACTAACTTTGGCAGCGAGCTATGGTTTTATGAGCAAGGAAAGAAATATAAAGTGGGGGAGACTGAAGAGCTAATTAGTGAAATAAAGTCCTATAAAGACAAGCTTCTGGTGGTATATAAAAAGTCTATTGGTTCTTGGAATATTGGTTATTTAAACATGAAGACGCTACAAATTACGCCGATAATTAACACTTATTGGCACGAGACAAATATTAAAATAGTAGGTGATACGCTAATTTTTACAGCAAATTATGATAAAAAAATAATGACCTATGCTTATGGTCTTAAGACAGGAAGTATTGTTAGAATATCGACTGGAAGTTACGCCAAAGACGGTGTTATTGTTTCGGATAAGCTGTTTTTCGTTGGGTTAGAAGCTGATGGGGAAGGGCTGTATCAAAATAGTATTTCTGCACAACCATATATATTACCACCACAAGAAGAAATTACAGAATCTATCGATTTGCATCTTAGTGCAGCAACAATTAACACTTTATTGTCGGAGGGGGCGTCAAGTTTTCCTTATAATCGTATTTTTCCCGAATTGGCCGCGGGGTCAGACCATTTAAGTCTTTTTGACTATCAGCTCTCTTTTTCGTCCTCAGGGCAAGGGATTAGTGCTTTTCTGAATACAAAACTTTTTATACCGCTCAGAGGCAGTGTGGCAACGAATCTACTTAGCAACAATCCCAACACGGTCATAAACTTCTCATATCCTCTTCTGCAAAGACTATCTAATGGCATATCCAATATATTTGTAGGATTATCTATTCCTTCAAATAAAACCATGGATTTAACTGGTTTTGTGAACTATTCTTTCCCGGAAAATGCCTATACACTTTCTGCCTCCCTAAATAAGCCTGCAAGATTAGATACGAGTGCGTATTTGTCTGTTGTAAATACGCTTTATTCAACCTTCGGAAAAGTTTCATTAAAAGGCAGCGTATATAAAGATTATCCTGTCTCAGAGAATGTTCGTGGTTTTTCGGATTATTCATCATCAGCAGGTGGGTCACATGTCACTCTAGAACTTACCAGACAGTTTCTGCAAGTTAGAGATGGTTTTTGGAATCCAAATATTTTTATTGGAGATGTATATGGGGTTTTATTCGCAGATTATTCGACGATAAATGGAGGAAGAACTTCTTATGGAGCTGAACTACAGACGGAATGCAGTAGCGGGTATTTCTTTTCTATAGTTCCAGTATTCGGGATAGCTACTAGTGAGGGTAGCCTGAGTTTTCTATATTTTAGCTTAAAATTGAATGGTTTCTAGTTCTAATATCCTGAAATAGTGGATAATCCCTAGTATGATGAATAACTCAAACAGCTCATTCACTCATCTAGCGCTTTAAGCATAAAGTTTGTATACTTTTAACTATGAGATATTTCCTGTTTTCAATGTTATTAGTGCTTGCTTCTTTCCTTGTGGGTTGTGGTGAAGATAAACTCATAATTATTAAAGATATGGATGCCAATACACTTTATAACAAAGCGCTAATTTTATTCAAAAAGGAAATGCCAAAAGCCGATATCCGCACAGATGACCCCAGTAGAACGCTGATTGTGGAAGATAGGAAAAACAAAAATTTCCCTGGATATATCGAAATGCACTTTAATATAAATCATGCTGATACCGAATTAACAGTTGTTCTAGAAGAAAAAGATACACTTAAAACAGAAAATTTAAGACTACTTTTTGCAGGTGCCTTAGAAAATGAAATAGCTAGCGTTGATGTGCAGGTTGAGTCTCTGGGTGTAGATGGAAACGTAACTTCTCCAAACATGAAAATTCGTCGGCGAGGTTTTGCTGTAAAGACAAAGAAAGACGCACTTCTAGACAGAAATTCAGATGGTTGGGTAGATATAAAAGAAATCGAGTATTTCAAAGGAAAAATAAGCTTATTTTAATGTTTCTGGTAAGAAAAAATATTTCTTAATCTTGGCTTTCAGCCTGAGGCTTCGCATGTCTTGGGCAACGCGAGGATAACATCAGTCAAATACAATATTTCCCCCATAGAAATATTCTAAAAGTATTGCCAAGTAAATAGTAGCTAAGTACACTTTAATATGAGGGTATGGGTTTATTTGCCAATATCTTGCAATGTTAAGAATAGAGATGTAGCGTTTAATATTGGGTATTGACCCATGATAATACATGATTAATATTAGTTATAGAGAAGCGGGGGAATAAAAAAATGTTAAGAGAATTTTATGTTGGCGCCTCTGGGATGTCTACCTTTGAGAAGCTAATGGTAAATATTACCAATAATGTCTCCAACTCCAAAACAGTAGGTTATAAATCGACCCGCACGGAATTGGAAAATATTTTTCCTCAAGTCTTAGAAAAAGCCATTGCCAAGAAAGAATCAGAAGCTGCTGGTAAGCCAGCAGGAATTGAACTTGGAGCTGGTGTTCGCATCGTGTCCACCCCTAAGGATTTTCGCCAAGGAACCATTGCCGTCACCAATAATGAGTTCGATATTGCCATTAACGGTGAAGGGTTTCTGTCTTATAAAACGGCCAACGGAGACGTCGCCTACGGCAGAGCGGGTAACCTAAGTCGAGACAGTGAAGGAAACTTGGTAGACGCTAATGGTAATATTTTGCAACCACAAATTGTCATACCCAATAATACTCAAACTGTGCGAATTGCCTCGGACGGCAATTTGTTTGTTACCCTTAACCAAGAAACACAAGAAAGACTTGTGGGGCAAATACAGCTGGCCAAGTTTGTAAATCCCTCGGGGTTAGAAAGCATTGGTGGCAATTTATATAAACAAACCGTAGCATCGGGTGAGGCTGTGACGGGTATTCCGGGACAAGAAAATTTTGGTACCATCTCTCAATATTCCTTAGAATCGAGTAACGTTGATATCATCGGAGAGATGATGGAGATGGTTATTACGCAAAGAGCTTTTGATATCATAACGAAAGCCATTCAGTCTGGTGAAAACATGCTTAAATCAGCCAGCGATATAGCGCGTGCGTAGCTTTGTTGCGTTCCTTGCTGTAACCTGTTTATCTTTTTCGGCGTTTAAAGTTGATTTACCTCAAAAGATTACGGAGTATTTTTCAGCACAGGGTAAAGTGGTAACCTATTCAATTCAATATCAAAATTTGAACAAATTGCAAATATCATCAGCGGATACTGTCACTTACCCTGATAGCTATGCCTATGGTTTCAATAGTTTGAAGCTCTTGAGGCAAGAGCGCTTTATTGGCAATTTAGACTATGTTTTGGAGGCGCAACAACAAGTGCCGGTTTGTGTTGGCGCACTTAAGCCTGGAGATAAAATAGTTTCTCAAAATCTCCGCTTAGACTGGGTAAGACTCGATAAGGTCTCCACCTTTGTCATAACCGACAGTTCCAAAATTATCAACAGCATAAGTCGTTTTAATAAAAAACGGGATGACTTTTTTCAGGACACCGACTTAAAAGAAGAGCCGGTTATCTTCAATCAGCAGCCTTGTTTTATAAATTTACGTTACAAGTTAATCGCTATTACCGTTCCAGGGACTGCATTGAAAAATGGGACTATTGGTAGTAGAATTAAAGTGTTAAACGAGAAGACTAAGAAAATCTTAGATGCTATAGTTATTGATAGTCACAATGTAGAAGTGAGGCTTGAAATCTAGAGCCAGTATCGAAATCTGAAAGTAGTAGAAAATTTACGAAACAAAAGTCCCCGCAATATCATTATTACTGGGGAGCTAGTAAACGAGCAATATTTTAGTTAAGAAAGGATTTTTTGGTGGAAATAACGGTCTGTAAGTCAAAAATACACCGTGCTACGGTCACGGATACGAACATAGATTATGAAGGTAGTATTACCATAGATTCCAAACTCATGGATTTAGCGGGAATAAATGAATTTGAGCAGGTACATGTAGTAAATGTAAATAACGCTGAACGTTTTGTAACTTATGTTATTCGTGGTAAGAAGGATAGTGAAATAGTATTGAATGGCGCCGCAGCACGGCTTGCAGTGCCAGGAGATAAGGTAATTATTATTGCTTATGGCATCATTAAAGCGAAAAAGGCGCGAACTTTTAAGCCGAAAGTGGTTTTAGTAGACGAAAAAAACATAGTACAGAAAGCCAGTAGCTAGCCAAGTTCCGCCGATACGAGGGATGCTGGCTTTGCTAAGAACATCGTTGCGGAGAATAATCATTCGCCGATGCGCACAATTGTGCGGCTAAAACGAGAACTTGAAATTGGGGACTAAGGGGGCCAGACGGGGGCGTCAGAACAAGCGGAATTAATTGGGGTTTTGAAAATGATGAATAAAGTTTTTCCACTATTTATTATGGTTACTTTTATTTGGTCCTGTGCATTTAGCGGGTCACTGTGGACGGAAGATAATGTTTCACCCTATGGGCCAGCCTTGGCGAGAAATGTAGGGGATATCGTTCTTATTAAAATTGATGAGAGCAATACCGCTACACAGAAATCTCAAACCGACCTTAAGAAAAACACGCAGTTAGCAGGAGATGCCAACTTAAATTGGTCTCAGGTAGCTCAATACATGAATCTCAATCAATCCGCTCAAAGTCAGGGAAAAGCAGGTTACAATGCCAATAATAACTTTACGGGTAGTGGCACTGTCGGCAGAAGCAGCAAGTTGCAAGCCCAGTTAACAGCGGTTATCTATAAAGTTGAAGAGGGGCGATATTCCATTAGGGGCAGCAAAAAAATAATTATCAATAATGAAGAAGAAGAAATCAGTATGGAAGGGGTTATTCGAGCTGCCGACATTCAAGCCGACAACACCATTCCTTCTTCGCTAATTTCTGATGCTGTTTTGAAAATTAAAGGTTATGGAAATGTAACCAGCGGACAGGAAAAAGGGTTTCTGGGGCGCATATTTGATTGGTTGCTATAACTAGTAAACAGTTAAAAGTGAAGAGTGAAGAGTGAATGTGAGTGTTGGGTATATATTTAGAGTTGAATGATTTAATGAGAAAATTATGAAAAAAATATTAATACTTTTTATTATTGGTTGCTTGGCTTATCCTCTGGAAACACGTATTAAAGAGCTGGCCTATATCGAAGATGCACGACCCAACAGAATCATGGGCTATGGTTTGGTGGTAGGCCTTACTAATACGGGAGATTCTTTGCAAGTACTTGTAACCTATAAATCGATGTTAAACTTATTGAAGAAAATGGGGCTTTCCCCCGATCCAGGAGACATTAAAAGTCGAAATATTGCCTCAGTTATGGTGACGGCTGAATTGCCACCCTTTAATAAACAAGGTCAAAAAATTGATATTAACGTATCCTCGGTGGGCGATGCCTACTCTTTAAGAGGTGGAACGCTTCTGTTAACAAATCTTCTTGGTCCTGATGGCAAAACCTATGCTACGGCTCAGGGAAATATAACGATTGGTGGTATTTCCGCGGAGTCTGGAGAAACAAAATATAGAAGCATAGAGCCTAACCGAGGCATAATCCCGAATGGAGGAATCGTTGAGAAAGAAATCCCCGTAAAATTAAGCCAAGATAATATTTTAACTTTGGTTCTTAATAATCAAGATTTTATTACCTCTGCTCGCATGGCTTTTGCCATCGAAAAGTCTGGTTTGGCATTTTGTGATAGTTACGATGCCTCAACCTTAAAAGTTAGAGTATCCGAAACCGCCAAAAACAATATAGTGGATTTTATCGCCAAGCTTATGGACATTATGGTGGTCCCCGATACGGTGGCTAAGATAGTCGTTAGTGAACGAACTGGCATTATTGTTATCGGTGAAAAAGTTAAAATTTCTCCTGTGGCAATAAACTACGGGGATGTGAGCATAAAAATTCTTAAAGATGCAGGTGATGCAGTTAACATAGACGTGACAGAAGAAAATTCTCAGTTTAAAATTGTATCCAGTGGAAATACTTTGGCAGACTTGGTGAAGTCGTTGAACGCTCTGGGTACAAAGCCTTCCACTCTTATTTCTATTTTGCAGGCTATTAAGGCAGCTGGCGCTATAACGGCTGAAATTGAGGTAATTTAATGACCTATATTAACCCTTTAACTTTTTTTGATTCTTCCAGTATAATTAATTATGGGAATGTAAATAACCAAGATAAAAATACGACACAACAGGATGCTAAAAATCAGTTTTTAGCGATGCTCATTGAAAAAATTTATCTTCGTGATTTTAAGATGACCTATAGCGTAGAACCAGAGCAAAACGAAAATGGACAAGACCGTGAGTCCAACATTTTTAGTAATGAAACTGGGGACATGATTGTAAATGATATTTTCAAAAAGCAATTGGCGCAACAAATGATCGATAGCAATTTATTAGATTTTAATACCGAAGGAATTAAATAAAAATGGAAGAAATCCAAATCAAAGAATTTAATCCCCAATTACGGGCGATGGAGACAGAAAAACAACAAGAGTCTATTCCTCCAGAGTTAATGGACGAGTATTTAAAGTTAGTTCGTACGGTGGTGGCCTCTATTTTTAGTTCCAGTAATTTGCCCCCAGGACTAGAATTTGACGATTTAATGGGTTATGGATACGAAGGCCTCGTTAAAGCTTGGAAGAACTATAAAAACGACAAAGGAACTTTGTTTAAAACTTACGCCTCCTACCGTATTCGAGGGGAAGTCTTAGATTACATCCGTAAAGAATGGAAGATTCGCAATCCGAACTATACGCGAAAAGTGGATCGTGACAAAGTTACGGAAAAGATGAATGAGATCGCTAAAAACCTATATGAGGAAACCAATCCGCAAAGTGAAGAAGAAAAAGATACTGTTCTACAGTCGGCCATTTCCAATTCGGCCATTGTCTACCTTTTATCTTTGGATAATATCGAAAATGTTCCAAATAGCTTAAGAAAAGATGATATTAGTAGTGAAATCATAAATCGGATTGAACGAACCAATGAGCGTATATTTTTGCAGGAAAGTATAGAAGAACTTAGTCCTGAAGAACTTAGGTTAATTAAAATGTATTATTATGAAAATAAAAACCAAATTGAAATAGCCAGTGCTTTAAGTATGTCAAAAAGTAAAATTAGTAGACTGCACATGAAGCTCTTGGAAAAACTAAAAAACAAGTTATCAAATAAACTAAAGAAAAGTTGGACTGTTTAATGGAAATAGATAATGTCGTTTATGGCTCGACCTTTGATAGTTTAGAAAAAGCCATCAAAGAAACGTCCAACCGTCACAAGGCGATTGCTCAAAATATTGCCAACATTGAGTCCAACAATTACAAGAGTTTTCAGACCGAACTAGATAAAGCTCAATCCAAAATAACGGATAAGCAAGCGCTGTTAGATAATGAGCTGTCTAAGTTGGCCGAAAATAACCTAAAAATGACATCCTACGCCCAGTTAATGTCCTCGAAATTGAAGATTTTAAGAAAAGTTGTAACCTTGGGAAAAGGTTAATGAAAGTCCTCCTCCTCCTAGTAATTACGGCCTTATGTTGGGGGGATGTTTTTGAGGTCATTAATATTGCTAGGTCGGGGATGTCTGTCCAGCAAAAAAAGCTAGAGGTTATTGCCGAAAATGTAGCCAATCTCAGCACCGCTAAGACCAGTGATGGTCAGATATACAAACAGAAACAAGTGATAGTGAAAACCAATAAAGAAAATAACACCCCTTACGTGTCTGGAGTGGAAGAGCGAACCGATACGGTACAAAAGTTATATGACCCCTCCAATCCTGAATCGGATGACGAGGGATATGTCTATGTAGTAGACAACTCGTTGTCTACGGAGTTGGTGAATATGGCGCTAACTCGCCGTTTGTATGAAGCCAATGCGGCCGTGTTTAACTCTGCCAAGCAGGCGGCTCAAACCATAATGAATTTAGGCAAATAGAAGAGGAGTAGGCTGTGGATATTAATCCGGTTTCAGGTTTAGGTAATATAATAAAAAACACACCATTAACAAATGTGGTGGATAATTCCTTAAAACTGGATAAGAATCCTTTCCAGTCGTTATTAGATAAAGCTGTGGATAGTTTAAATGCGGTCAGTGCCCAAGAAATGAATTCGGAAAAGTTGATTAACGACTACATTCAGGGAAAGGCCAGTTTAGAGGATGTAATGATAGAAGTTGAAAAAGCCAATCTGTCCGTAAATTTGGCAATGACGGTTATTAATACAAGTGTGACGACCATTAAAGAGATAATGCAAATGCCTGTTTAGTATTTGTTTGGATCGATGCTAAATTAGTGAATTATTGCCGTGTTAATCGTTATCTTGTAAATTCATTTACTGATTAATAGATTTTCTATTATACTTAGTTGTAGAGGTGAGAGGATTGGTAGAAGAGGGAGAAAACCTAGAAAATAGCACACAAGCCAATAGTATAGTCACTACATTTCTTTCCAATCGACTTTATCAAATTGCAGCGGGCGTTGCCGTAGCGCTGATTATTGTCTTAGTCATCATGGGTTTTCTGATTAGAGGCTCCAATCAGAAACCAAAAAACATAGATGACGATGTTCCTAAAGAAAAAATATACAACAAACATGAAAAGTATCTGCCAGTTTTTGAGCAGCTTACACCTATGGATGCTTCGCAAATTCGCCAAGCACTGAGCTTTGAAAACATACCCTTTGAATCTAAAAAAGAGGGGCGTATCGTAAACATTGCTGTGCCGAAGAAGTTTGCCGATGAAGCCCGACTCAAAATGGCACAACTGGGTTTGCCAGAGGGGGGAATTGTCGGTTTCGAAATTTTCGATAAGGCACAAAGCCTAGGTGCAACAGATTATGACAAGCGAATACAGTTTGTGCGTGCTATAAGCGGAGAGTTATCTAGAATTATTTCTCATATGAAAGGCATTAATACGGCTCGAGTGCAAATAGTCATTCCAGAACAGAAACCTTTTGCTGACAGGATTGCAGGCAGTTCTTCGGTTGTATTAAATATAAAACCAAAGTACTCCATTACCGATAAGCAAATTAAGGGCATTATGCATCTAGTGGCCAGCTCGGTAGAAGACATCAAGCCCGAAGATGTTACGGTCATCGACAATGCGGGAAATATCCTAAGCGACAGAGTGAAGGCTTCGCTATTAGACAAGCGACAAGCCATGTTTTTTGACCTTATTTCTTCTAAGGGTGATGAAACAAAATCACCGTTAGAATTGCTCATAAAGTTTCGCGATCAGTTAAAGAAAAATTACGAAAATGATTATAATCAAAAAGTGAAAAATGTGTTGGCGACACTTTACCCCATGGGCAGTTATCTGGTTTTTACCAACGTTAAGTTGGCTGAATCTTCAGAGGAAAGTTCGCCCTATGTTTTGGCCAATGTGGATGTGGCCATTCTTTTAGATGCCAATAATCAAAATATCCAACTCACCAGCGAATTAAAGGAATCTACTTTTACCTTAGTGTCTTCAGCGATTGGCTATGTGCCTAGCCGAGATTCAATAGTTATTGAGAAAGGCCCTTTCGTAAATATTGATTCGGATCAGCAAGTTGCCAAACCTGTAAAGAAAAATATTTTTTCTCCCGCCAGCAAGCAATTTGGCAAATTTAATGCACCCAAGGGAGCTACCGCTCTTGTTTTTAAATATATTTATGCTTTTATTATTATTAGTATTATTTTTGTAATCCTTATTTTACGGGTCATAAATAAACAAAAGTCAGCAGAAACAGAGGATTTCGAAGAACAAGAAACCCTTGAGGATGCTGACGAAGAAACGGTAGCGCAAAGGGAGCAGGAAATAGCTATTGAGAAATTTAGAGGCTTTGCCACCGATAATAAAGAAAAAATTATCAATAAAATAAACAGTTGGATGGAGTCCTAGGTGGCTGAATATAATAATATAGAAAAAACAGCGATAATATTCTCCATGCTCGGTAGTGAGCTTTCGCAAGAGATATTGACTGGGTTGTCGCCAGAGACCGTAGCAAAAATTCAAGACAATGTATTGGCCTTAATTGGTGAAATAACGCTACCCGAGGATATTGATGCTTTTGTTTTTGAAGAATTAGTTAAAGAACAAGTGCCTGATGTGCAAAATATGAGTAGCCTCGAGGAAGTGTCAGAAACGCAAGCGCATAAAGATGTCGAAACAACGGACATCGAACAAACAGAACAAAAAGTTGCGCCAATACTTGAAAATCTTGAAGTCCAACCCCAAGAAGTCTCCGAGGAAGACTTTTTGCAGGCGTGTGCCAAGGAAATTGTGGTGGATTTGATGTTTGCTGAAAATAAGGTATTCCATGGGATTATCCTAGATTTATTCCCGCTGAATAAACAAAAGGAAATATCGGACTTCTTATCCATTAGAGGTATAAAGATCCAAAATCAAATGCAAAAATCTCCTATCATTGCTAAAATGTCCGTTAGTGTAAAGCAAGCCTTTCTAATCTCACTTAAACAGGCCATGGAAAATGTCTAGTCTCATAAGCAAGGGGCAAATAGCCTTTGATAGAAAAGAAAAAATACCCAAACCTCCCCCCGAAAAGCTTTGTATCGAGTTAAAAGTTCCCCGTGAAAAAATCCAACATGAATTAAATATTTTAAAACAAGAAATGCTGCAGGAAGTGCAAGAAATAAAAAATAATCTAGAGATAGAGAGAATCCAATTTAGTCAGAAAAAGCAGCTTTATGAGTCAGAAAAGATAGCTGCCAATCAAGATTTATCGACTCAGAAACAAAAGGTTATAAACGAGTCTAGCAAACTGGGTTATCAAGAAGGTTTAGAGCAAGGTAATAAAAAGGGTTATGCTGAAGGCTATCAGAAGGGCAGTAGTGAGTTTGACTTAATCAAAGAGGAGTATATAAAAAATACTAAAGAAATATTTAACAAAATCAATGAGTTAAATGAATATAAAAAGGATATCTTTAAAAGTACAGAACCCTATTTTATTGGATTAGTCGACAGTATTTTGAAGAAGGTCATTGCAGATGAGTTTGTGGCCAACCCACCGCATATTATGGACGTTATTCGTGACGCCCTGCGTAAAATGGGGGAAATGGAAAGGATAAGAATAAAGGTCAATCCCCAACACTATGATTTTATTACGGAGAATAAGCAAAGACTGATTGCACAGATTGGTTCGGTACAAAGTCTCGACATTCTGAAGTCAGAAACGATACAGCCTGGGGGGTGTATTATCGAAACCGAATATGGTCTGGTTGATGCTACTATCGAAACAAAAATGATTGGTATTATGGAAGTTATTAACAAAACTTTTGAAACGAAGCAATTGGCAAATACGGCACTTATTGAAAGAACTTTGGTACAAGAAAAAACTGCGACTCAAGATGAGGATGATATTTTTGAGCAAAGTGACGAACTCTTAACCCTAAGTGAAGATGAGCTGGATGGAAATGATTTAAGCTTTTTCGAAGATGAGGAAGAGGATTTAGAGCTTGAGCAGATTAACTTTGACGTCGATGACCAAGACCTTTCCAGCTTAGAGTTAGATGAGCCAGATATACTCGATGAACAATAGTCCCTATATAAAGTTTGATGACTATATTAAAGAAGTAAAGGCGATTGGCTCTTTAACCAAGAATACTGGTAAGGTTACCGAAGTTGTGGGTTTAATTATAGAGGCGCATATTCAAAATGTATCTGTAGGAGAGGTTTGCCAAATTGAGCTGCCAGATAAGCGAATTGTCAGATCTGAAGTTGTCGGTTTTAGAAAGGAAAAAGTACTATTAATGCCCTTTGGCCCCATCGATGGTATTTGTCCAGGCAGTCCGGTTTATGCTACAGGAAAGCCCTTGGGCGTGAAGGTCGGCATGAACTTATTGGGCAGAGTTATCGATGGTTTAGGTGACCCAATCGATGACAAGGGTGACATTATTTGTGAGGAATATTATCCACTCGATAGCGATCCTCCAGATCCTGTAAAAAGACCAAAGATTGATGAAGTGTTGGAAGTTGGGGTGCGCGTCATTGACGGTTGTCTGACTTTAGGCGTAGGTCAGCGTATCGGTATCTTTGCTGGCTCAGGGGTCGGAAAATCTACATTAATGGGGCAGCTTGCCAGACAATCAAAGGCGGATGTTTCCGTAATAGCGCTGATTGGTGAAAGAGGACGCGAAGTAAGGGAATTTATAGAAGATTCCTTGGGGGAAGAAGGTATGAAACGCTCGGTAGTTATTGTGGCTACCTCCGATAAGCCTCCTTTAATCAGATTAAAGGGAGCCTTAGTGGGAACGGCTGTGGCGGAGTATTTTCGGGACCAAGGGAAAAAAGTCTTATTTATGATGGACAGTACCACGCGGTATGCCATGGCTCAGCGTGAGGTCGGTCTGGCAACAGGCGAACCGCCTACTACGAAGGGGTATCCTCCTTCAGTTTTTGCGCTGATGCCACGCTTAATGGAACGCACGGGGACCAACGTTATTGGCTCTATTACGGCTATTTACACCGTATTAGTTGAGGGCGGAGACATGGACGAGCCCGTTGCCGATACAGCCAGAAGTATTCTGGATGGACACATTATCCTTTCTAGAGATATAGCCGCTAGAAATCATTTTCCCTCCATTGATGTAAGTAACAGTGTGAGTCGCTTATTTTCTATTATTAATAACGAGGAACATAAAAGAGCAGCGGGCCAACTGCGTGAGGTTCTGGCTCGATATAGTGAAGCCGAGGACTTAATAAACATCGGTGCGTATGTAAATGGTAGTAATCCCAAGATAGACTGGGCCATTGATAAAATAGATAAAGTAAATAATTTTCTTAAACAGGGTACCCATGAGTTTACTCCTTTTGCGGAAACGGTTAGGCAGTTAAAGGATATGTTCGGTTCTAGCGGGACGAGTGAGTACGCGCCACCCATTAAACAGCTGGAAAAAAGTACACAAAATTTGGAAAGCGAAGAAGTGGATTTTGATAATCTAAACTTTGATGATTTCTAACTAGTTTGATAAGTCTTTTACCATAGCAATTTCATCGCAATCTGGAAATTGAGGGCAGTTGATACATTCCGTCCAAATTTTATGAGGTAGGGACTCTTTGGTAACGATACTAAAACCTAGTTTAGCAAAAAAGTCGGGAACGTAGGTTAGGCAAAAAGCTTTAATAATCCCCAGCTTTTGCAGATCTTCCAGACCAGCGCTAATGAGTTTTGAGGCTATCCCTAGCTTCTGAAATTTTTTATCGACGGTAAGGGATTTTACTTCCGCCAAATCTTTCTGACTAATCGTAAAGGCACAAGCTCCGATAATGTCACCGTCTTGGTTGGGGGCAACGTAATAATCACGAATATGCTCGTAAATGTACTGCAACGAGCGGTGGAGCATTTTGCCTTCTTGCGCATTTTGCTTAACAAGCTTCTGAATGCTCTCGCTATCGGCTAAAACTGCTTTGCGGATGGAATAAGTCATAATTAAAATGATACTACCGCTTTTTTCAGAAGTAAATCAAGAATTTTCCATTTTATAATATTTTATATTAATCTATACTACGTAACATGTGGAAAAGATTAATTATTACCCTAACAATATTGCAGTTTTCATTTTCGGCGGTATGTTTTTCTCCAAATGGTGGCGCCAGAGAAGCGCTACTTCGATTAATGCAGACTACAACGCAGAGCATTGATGTAGCTATTTATAGCTTTACCTCGAAGGAACTGGCTTTAGGTTTAATTGCTGCCTCACAAGGTGGCAGGACGGTTCGGGTAATCATGGATAGAAGCCAATTAAGCGGTAAAAACTCGGTTGCGCCTTGGTTAGCCAAATATTTAGAGTTGCGAATATTACCCAATGCTCAGGCCAGAGGCATCATGCATCATAAGTTTATGCTTATTGGTGATAAGTATCTGACAACAGGTTCCTATAATTGGACAAATAACGCAGAGTTTTTTAACTATGAAAATATGTTTATTCTAAAAGATAAAGAAACCATTGCTGCGTTTAAGACAGAGTTTGGAAAAATGTGGGGTAAGGCTTCTCCCTACATAGCCAGATGATTCGTACTTCCCAAGGGCAAGCAGGAGTATGAAGTATTCGGATCTAGATTGGATTTTACCCCAAATCGATACGCTCTTGGCTTATGCTCCAAAACTACTGGTGTCTCATGAGCTTTCTCAAATAAGTAACATTGAGGAGAGATTCTTTAAAATACTTGTGGCCAGCGTGATCAGTTTACGCACCAAAGAAAAAGTAACATGGGAGGCCTCTAAAAGAGTTTTTTCGCAGGTCAAAGATTTTCAGACTTTAGCCAATATAGTACCAGACGCCTTAGAAAAAATGCTCTATCCATGTGGCTTTTATAAACGTAAAACGATTCAGCTTAAAGAGATTGCCAAAATTATGTTAGCCAGTAGTAACCCTTTACCTCAGAGTATTGAAGAGTTATTGCTTTTACCAGGAGTGGGCAGAAAGGTGGCTAATTTGGTCGTGACGGAAGTGTTTGGACAAGAGGGCATTTGTGTCGACATTCATGTACACCGTATCGTTAATAGATGGGGCTGGGTGAAAACAGCAAATGCTGACCAAACGGAACTTAGATTACGTGAACGGTTGCCCCGCCAATACTGGAGAGGTTTAAATCGCAGGCTGGTGCTGCTAGGTCAGAACATTTGTTTGCCTCGCAATCCCAAATGTGCCGAATGTTTTTTAGATAAGTTTTGCCCAAAGGTTCCCTTTGTAAATTAACCAAACATAGTTTCTGCTCTTTCCTGTTTTTCTTTTCTCATCCAACTTATGTGGGATTCTCTGTGAGTGCTGCCGATATACTTGTACACTGACGCGTAACCACAATGTATGGCGTTGAGAGAAGGGGGAGTTGCATGATAGGAATAGATAGTCATTTTTCAGTACACCGTCTAGATAGCTTTAAACAATGGGAAAGACTTAGATTAGAAGATGCGAGGCATGAAAGCCAGGATAGGGAAAGGCTAAATCGTGAGCGAATAAATAAAGCCACTAAAAGAAGCTTAGTTAACAAAGGCTCAAAGGACGATTCAGATCCTCCAGATAAAAAAGTAAATGAATTATTGGATGCGGTAATAAAGAAGTATTATGTAAATATTGATGTAAAAATTATCACTAAGGATAACTCTGAGTGCGAGATTCCTGAAGATGTACCTGCGATAGTAATGCCAGAACCTGTAAATAAGCCAGAATGTGACCCAGAGATAGAACCTATAACTGACGATAATAATAAGATAGCCAGTAAAATACGCAAGGAAGATGCTAGAGATAATTTAATCCATGACTCTTGGGTGAGCACGGCCCTAGGCACTTCAGTGATAATTATGTCGGATAAACACACGTTGACAGCTATAATGCATGGCCTGCAATACGCCATTAATTTTAGGAAAAATATTATAGCGAATGCTATTACTGCTGGACTTGTAATGGTAGGTGGTCTTGGTATATTAAGTGGGTTTTCAGGAATAAATAAACCCAATACTCTCGCACCAAATAAAAGTGAATCTCCAGAGATAAAAAAATAGTCTAAAATATTTAAGGTGTATGTATCTTTTTAGGTTTTATGGCATCATATAGGGTATGGAAAACAATAATCAATGCCAAACTCAAACTTCTACACAGATTGTAGAGCGCTATGAACAAGAGGTAGCCTCGTCCAGTCTGGGGTGTGCCAATCTCTGGTCTTTTTTAGCGCTCCAGCCTTCAGACAGTGTTTTAGATTTGGGTTGTGGTCAAGGACAAACGGCTTATAAAATGGCCCAAAGGCTGGATGAAACTGGAAGTGTTGTTGGTTTAGACTTAACACCCGCCATGATTGAGGAAGCCAAGAAAAAATATATACATCCCCAACTTGAATTCAAGGTAGGGGACATGCATAATTTACCCTTTATGGACCGCTGCTTTGATGTTATTACCAGTAATTGTGTTATTAATCATTCGCTGCAAAAGGACAAAGTTTACGCAGAATTGTTTAGAGTTCTGAAAAATGGTGGCTACTTTTTAGTAGGTGACGTGGTGAGTGTGGATGAGCTGCCTAAAGAAGTGAGTCAGGATCCAGCCAAAGTTGCGGCCTGCTGGGGTGGGGCAATACCCGAAAACCAACTGCTGCAACAAATACACAGCGTAGGCTTTAAGTCAGTAGATATCCTAAGTTCAAGGCAGTATAATAAAGAAGGATTTGCGCTCTGCAGCATCATAATGAAAGGGGTGAAAGAATGAAAAAGATTACCGAAGTAAATGTTAAATTACAACAGTCTTGTTGCGGCAGTGCCGATAAAACAGTGGCTCAGTGTTGTGCAAAAAATACAAAGGTGGTTATGGGGTGCCATGACTAAAACTTTGTTCCCTTCCCTGTATAACCAAATTTTCGAGTTGG
>CAIUUT010000132.1 GCA_903902445.1 uncultured Candidatus Marinamargulisbacteria bacterium | reverse complement strand
ATGGTACTGGGGGGTACCTTAGTCGCCACGCTGATTAATACTCCAGCCAAGATGTTGCCTAGTTTGATGCGAGCTTTTGCGAAACTCTTTGTGGAGCCCAAAGTTGAGTCGATGGCCGACACCATTAAGAAGATGGTCGTGTACAGTGAAAAAGCACTGACCTCAGGGATTGACTCGCTGACTGATACTGAAGAGTTTAAAAAAGAAGCCGTTTTTTTAAAGAATGGGCTCATTATGCTTAGCGATGGCAGGAGTGAGGCATTTATTAGAGAGGTTTTATACAGTCATATTAAGGAAACCTCCGCCAGACATAAAATGATTTCCGATACCTGTATTACGGCGGGTACGTTTGCGCCAACCTTTGGATTATTGGGTACGGTTATGGGTATTATTCAGGTTCTAAAAAATATTACCAATCCAGGAATGGTAGGTAATTCTATGGCACTTGCCTTATTAACAGTTTTTTACGGTATTGTTCTAGCCAACTTTGTCTTTATTCCTTTAGGGGGGAAAATGCGTTTCAGAAGCAACTTGGAAGTGAAATACAAGCAATTAATTATCGAAGGTGTTTTATGTATCCATCGAGGATTGTTGCCGATCATGGTAGAGCAAAGATTAAAAGCCTTCTTACAGGAGAGTCAGTCCTAAATGCACGAGTTAGAAGATGAACACACGGATGACGTAGACACAATCCTGGCGATGACCCTAAGATGGGCGCCTTCTTACGGCGACCTGATGTCAGTGCTGATGGTTTTATTTTTATTATTATATTCTTTTTCCTCTTTAAAAACTACTGAAGGCATCAAGAGTATCGATAGTTTTCAAAAGAAATTTGGAGCCAAACATGCTTCACAAATCTCCAATACTATTAAACAAATAAACTTAGAAGAAGATGCAGCCAAAGAAATTAAAGGTTTTATTGAAGATAATAACTTAAGTAGTTATGCCATCATAAAGGTGGATGATTTCCAAATCAAAATTATGTTAACGCAGGCGGTGATGTTTTCAAAAGGAGATAATGTTTTACTGCCGGCCAGTATCCCTGTTTTAAAGAAATTAGCGCAAATGCTAAATGTTATTAGTAATAATGTGGTGGTAGAAGGGCATACCGACGATATCCCCATCCAAGGTGGCTCAAATTTTGAACTTTCTTCCAAAAGAGCTTTGGCCGTCTTGCAATATTTTCAGGAGCAAGGAATCGCTTTGGAGCGAGTCTCCATTGCTGGTTATGGAAGTTATCGCCCTATTGTAAAAAATGATACCGATGAGAATCGTGCCAGAAATCGAAGAGTAGAAATTAATATCGTTAGAAAACATTCTGATATGTTATAAAAATATTGATAGTTAAAATTTCCAAAAAATCTTCACAAGATCAAATATCCTGAATACAATACAATTAAGTTAAAAAAAATGTATATTTTATTTTTTTAATAACTTGCTGTGACGAGTGAGAGCTGATAACAATTTACAGATCAATTAATACTCATCACTGATTACTATTAAAAGGGGATAGCACTAAAGATGAAAAGAAGGATATTTAAATATATTTTAACGATGCTAATTTTTGTATTATGTGCCAGCTCTTTTACCTTAAATGTTAGTGATGTTATTCCTTTACAGAAAGATTTAGAAACTAAAGCACAAACGTTACTGGATAAATATTTGGGACCCAACATGGGCCTAGCCAATGTAATTATTTCCTTAAGAAAAGAAAACATAACCACGTATACCTCTGTTAATGAAGAGAATAAAACAAATAATAAGGCGGCCGCTGAAAATGGCGATAATCAGGATAGCAACAAGCTTCCGGGTTACTCCCTTTTGGCCAACCAAAAGCAAAAAGTATATGATACCGTGAGCTCTGTGGCGAAGACCTCTACTCAAGTTTATGTGGATCGTGACGTGGCTAAGATTGATGTTTCGCTGATAATCGACAAAAAAATACCCCAAAAACAGGTTGATGGCATTAAACCAATTATTATCGAAGTATTAAAGTTGAATGTAGCTCGGGGTGATAGCGTTAGTGTCATGCGTTTAGACTTGGTCTCCTCAAAAGAAGTAGAATCAAAGGTTCAAACCTTTGGACAAAAACTGGCGTCTTCCTTAAAATCCAGCGACTTTATAAAACTCTATGTTATTTATGCGATGATATTCTTAGTTCTAATATTTATTACCATTGTGTTTATTATTGGGGTCATCATATTTGCTAGAAGTACAAAGAAAATCCAGCAAGAAGTGGTTACAGATCAATCTACCGTTATTAAAAAGGACGAAAATCAACAGGAAGATGATGCCGATACCGTTTCGGAATTTATTGATGCTAAAGATTCGAAAACGGGGCAACGAAGTGCAGGTCAAACTATACACACAGTGAAAATGGTGGATGGTGAAGAACCCGTCTTTAGCTTTATTAATATGCAAAATATTAATAAGTTTGCCTATCTCTTAAAGAATGAATCTACAGAGAAAAAGGTAGCAGCTTTAAACTTTTTACAACCTGATGTTGCTGCCAAATTATTCGAGAGTTTTCCCTTGCTTGAACAAAAAGATTTAGTGCTTAAGCTCAGTAATGAGATAAAATTAGCACCAGAGGCTATTAAGGCTTATGCTAAAGAAGTAGAGTATCAAATCGACTTCCTAGCTGGCGGTAAAGTTTTTACCAACCAAATCTTCGACCACATGAACCAAGACATTAGTCGTAGCATATTAAAAGAAGTTGAAAAAGAGAATGTGGCGCTAGCCAAGGAAATTTCCAATACAATATACGAATTTACTGACTTGAAACTTATTGACAAACGCTACGTGCAATACGTGGTAAGAACTATTGGTGTTAAAGATATTTCAATTGCGTTAAGTGTTATGGATGAAGATTTTCAGCAGTTTGTTTATGCAAATCTGTCGGAAGGCGTCACCGACTTAATAAAACAATCTCTGCGTTTACTGCAAAAACAGCCTAAATCTCGAATTTCTGAAATTCAGCTTAAGACAGTTCAACTATTAAGAACTCTCAATAAAGAGGGGTTAATACCAGACAAATCCGAGCTTAGTAATGTCGAAAAGAGTGAAGCTTAATCTCTGGTATTAGAAGTTTTTTTAAGTATAATAAATTATATAATTAAATAATTAAGGAGTTTGCAAGATGAAAAAAAAGAATTTGTTTATGTTAACGGTAATTATGCTGCTGATGTCGTTTGGTTTCGCAGGTGACCCTTTATTAGAGAGCTACTCTATACCTCTTGGGGCCATGTTTAGTAAATGGTTAATGAACTTAGGCTGGATAATCATTGCTTCCGCGGGATTTGGTTTGGGTACGGGTATTGCAATAAAAATATTTGATTTAATCTCTCCCAATATTGATGAGTGGGAAGAAGTAAAAAAAGGTAATTTAGGTGTGGTAGCCATTTTAGTGAGCATCATTATTATGGTTGGAATTATCGTGGTGGTTAGCATATCATGAAGCGTTTAGTGCTGGTATTTGCCTTCTTGAGCATGGTTTGGGCAGCGGCTGCTGCCCCAGAATGGAAATCGGCTAAAGGTATTTATTATTTTGTTGTTGAAGATATCTCCAAAGGTAAAGATGTGACTCTGCCTTTTAACCAGTCACTAACCGATACCAATTTTTCAGTTGTGATTATTGGTAAAGGAAATGGAAATTTTGATATTGATGCCGTTGTTTATAACAGTGATGGTACGATCAGTAAAGATGATGTGAACGTTGAACCATTGTCTGTAATTACCACCATTCTAAAAGGGCAAAACCCAATCATCAAAGTATTATGCACCTCTGGTCGAGGTAAAGCAATTATCTATGCTGGTGATACGGGTAAAGTTCTCAAAATGTTTGCTCAAACTGTAATTTAAGTGTCTAATAGTGAAATGAGGTTGATGTTTTGAGCGAGTCATTAATTAGCAGGAAAAAAATATTATTTGTAGATGATGAAGAGCAATTAAGAAGCATATTTAAATTGTTTTTTTCATCATTAGAATATGAATATCTGGATGCTTCAAACGGTGAAATAGGTGTTGCAATGGCCAAGGAGCATATTCCCGATTTGATTATCATGGATTATAAAATGCCCGTCATGGATGGTGTAAAAGCCATAGAAGCTATTCGTAGCCAGACCAGCACAAGCCACATCCCAATTATTATGTATACGGGTTATATAAATGATTTAGATTTTCGTGAAGTGAAGCAATTTAGTAGGGTGGAAATATTAAAAAAACCTATTGAAGTTCATGTTTGGATGAAGATAATAGAGCAGTATTTATTTCCCTTATCGTGAATGAGTATAATTATTTATCGACTAAGTTATTATTTGCTAATATACTTAGAAAAGCTACTGAGTTGATTTTATAGAAAAGAAGTAAGAAGGCATGACAGTTACCAATAAAAAAATTCTATTTATAGATGATGAAGAAGAAGTAAGAAGCATTTTCAAGCTCTTCTTAACGAATATGGATTTTGAATTTATAGATGCACCCAATGGTGAAATAGGTGTGGAAATGGCTTTGAAACATATTCCAGATATTATTATTATGGATTATAAAATGCCCGTGATGGATGGTATACAGGCGACAAAAAAAATCCGAAATTATGAAAAATTGAAGAATATTCCGATAATTATTTATACGGGTTATATAGATGATTTGGATTTTCAAGTTGCCAAGTTACTTAATAAAGTGGAAATCCTAAAAAAACCTTTAGATGTAACGACTTGGGCAAAAATCATTAATCAGTATTTGTATCCTCTGCCTGATCATTGTATCTAATTTATTTTATATCTTAAAAGAACCTTTACCCAATTATTACAAGCATTGGAATAAAATAATGTTTAGGGGTATTCCATTTAGGGTATTACTATAATTGCTTGTAGCGCAATAAGTTCGAAGACACTTTAGATAGTAAGTTTAAGTTAGTTTATTCTTAACTTATCAACATATTTAGTATATTATTTAATTATTAGCAAAGGTAGGAGACAAATTGAAGGTACTCAAGTTAGTTTTTTATCTCTTTATAGGTTCACTGTTAATGGCTTCCTCCATCACAGAAGTGGGATTGCTGAGAAGCAAAACAGGGCAATTAGTATATTCCAAAGTACTGATGCAGTTTAAGATTTATGATGCTCCAACAGCTGGCAATTGTCTTTGGGATTCTAATCCCATGTTGGTTACCGTGAATCAAGGTATGTATTCGGTACAGTTAGGTACGGATAGTAATCCGCTGCAAGATAATGTTTTTTCTAGTACCAAGGATTATTATATGGAATATTGGGCCAATGATCAGTCGTTTAGCCAACGTGAAGTTATTGGTACGCTTCCACGCTCTACCTTTGCCAATAAAGCGTTAGTGGCTGAAACCGCAAATCAGCTGTCCAATAAGAATATAGGTCAATTTATCAACGATGTTGGTTATATTTCCGGTTTGGAACTTATTAATACTGCCAGCTACTCTTTAATGGCTATTCGAAGCCTTACTAGTAATGCTTCGCTATCGGCTAATTACGCTACGCTTGCGAGTACAGCCAACTTTGTAACTTGGTCGGGTATTAGGAGCACCCCCACTACGTTAGGAGGGTATGGAGTGAGTGATATTTCCACTTATTTAGTCAATACAGCCAACTATGCGGCTACTGCTAATAAGCTGGTAACGATGAATATCTCCCAATTTATCAACGATAGTGCTTATTTGAAGGGGTTTGGGACAATAAGCTCGGCCAATTTTGCCATTACTGCCAATTATGCCAGTTCCGCAAATTATGCCGCTACGGCCAATAAAATAGATTGGAATGGTGTAGTGAATCGACCCAGCACGGTTTCTGGTTATGGCATTTTGGATGATGTAGCCTTGCAAGTTGTGAATTCGTCAAACTTTGCCTTGTTGTCCATTACCGCCAATTATGCTTCATCTGCAAACTTTGCGGCTACGGCCAATAATATTCCTGATGGCTACATTACCGCCGTTAAAGTAGCCACTAGTGCCATTTCTGATGCCAAGATAGTATCACTAAACGCTGCAAAATTAGCAGGGGGTATTTCGGTGAACAGTGGCGCCCCCGCTAATTCGCTGGTTATCAGTAACGTTGGCAAGGTTACCCTTGCGCAAAACCTGGAAGTGCCAGGCACGGTAAGCGCCAGCACGCTTCTTGTTAACGGTGATGCCACGGTGGCGGGTAACTTGTACACAGTGGGGCTAACCAATGAAGTTCCGGAAATTACAGCAACAAATGGTGATACAGCACCTGAATATGCAGTCCATACAATAACCTATAAAATTATTGGGAAAACTATGTTTTTCTCTGGTACCTTTAATGGTAATTTTGGAAGTCCTGGCTCTGGCGCAACAAGTCCACTGCGGGTCAATTTCCCTGGAGGCAAAAGCTCTTCAAGTTCCTATAATCCTGGTCCAGGCACAGCAGGCACGACTATTGGTAGTGCTGTTTACAGAAATTCAAGCATTACAGGCCCTTTATTAATAATCTGTGATCGAAACAGTAGCTATTTTACCTTTTTAAATCCTGATGAAAGTGCGTTTACTCCGGGACAGCAAAGTGATTCTCTTCGTAATATTCGATTCTCGGGTTGTGTGGAAATCCAGTAATTGGTGAAATCGTAAATTCGACTTAATGGAGATAGGATTGTCATTCCTGCAGACATTGTCTGCTAGCCGAGGAATCTGCATGTCATTCAATATTATTATTATGAGGAATTCCTAAATTAGCGTTTCTCTTCATCTCGGAAATTGATCTTAATCATCTTTGTTTCGTTTACATAACCTTCTATGATGGGCTCAGTGATAGATGCCACATTTGCCACTAATTCTTTAATTCGTTCCGATTGTCCTTTAATGATGCTAATCACCTTCAATAGTTCCTCATTGTTCATTTTTTTGGCTAAGATATGCATGAAACCCACGGAGGTAATGATTGTAGCCAGAGGATTGTTAATTTCGTGCCCAAGCGACACAGCCAATTGGGAAATGGTGGCTAATTGCTCTGATTTTAGCTTGTAGGTAATTAAACCTTTTAAATCTAAAGCCATGTCGTTTAATGAATTGGCGAGCTGCCCGAATTCATCGATACTGGCGACGACTATTTGGTGTTCAAGATGTCCGGCCCGATATTGTACCAGTCCCAAATGAATCTGCTTGATGGGTTTTTCCAAAGATAAAGCAATAATAAAGCCGATAATAACAAATACTATGGTGGCGACGACTAAAATAATCAACGAGATGCGTTCACCATTTTTGATACCAGCCAGGGCTATCTCTTCCGGTTGCTGGGCAATAAACGTAAGCTTAATTTTAGGGTCAATAAGAACCGCAGCTAAATAGAGTTTATCCTTAATTTTAAGTGTAGAAAAACTGTTGTTGACTATTTTATTGGTTCGTAAAGGATGCGCCTTGTCTAAAAATTGGTTGTTATTTACTGAGAAGTTGTCGGAGTTAATAATATTGATGTCCATTCCTGTGAGTTGTTGTATTTGTAAGAGCATTGAAAAGAGGGCTTTAAGATTAAATTCGCCGGCGACGCTAAATAAATATTCATCGTTATCTGAGAAAATGGGATACGCAATAAAGAGCTTATTTTTAACAAACTTTACAAAATATCGAGCTTTAAGGTTTTCCTCCATGCCTTCTTTTTCGTAAGGGGTCAGTTCTTTGCCTTCGGTGTTGTCTATGCTTAGTCTGTTGGCTAAAATAATTAATTTTTTTTCTGGATGAATGATTTTAAGCTGCTCTAAGGCGGGTAAATTGTTTACGGTATCAAAGAGATAGGCTCCTACAATGAGGGAGTTGTCGCTAATAATATGTTTGCTTTTACAAATGAGTTTAAGCTGGTTAATGTACTTTTCTACTAAATCGTAAAGCATCGATTTGGTTTGATAGTTGGTGTTTACAAAGGTCTTTTGTTGGCTACTGACAATGGCTTGACGGGTTATTGTCATAATGGATATGGTTGTAATTTCCAAGGCCAAAATAATCAAAAAGGTAAATAAAAATAAATACTTAAAGAGTATCTTGGATCGCATAATATCATAAAGCACCTTAAACTGAATGATCGATGTGTTTAGGGTGTGTATGGCTATAGTATCAAACAGTACGAGGCCTAAAAGTAAAAAGGACAGTAAGTCGCTAAGTGGATTTATCCCCATTAGGAAAATACCGGTAAAGGAAAAGGCTATAAGGTTGAGAATACCTGAATTTCGAAAATTCATAAATTTACGGTAGTAGTTAAAGGAAAGTATTCCTAAAACTATGAAAATAAGGCTACTAAGGAAATTGTTTAAATAGAAAGGGATTAGCTGGTGGGTATAACTACTAAACTTAACCATAATAATTACTATAGCGATCAGTCCGCCGCATAAATACAAAACCTTATTAACCATATTGGCTGTGTTATTGACGTGTTTTTTTTGTAGGGCATATAAAGAGCCAACAAAAACAAGCAGAGAGCAAAGTAGCGTTTTGTAAAAAAAATTAAAAATAGTGCTGTCTAAAGCAAAATTTGTATTATAGATATTTATAAAGAAAATAATAGGAATAAAAAAGACAATAACCCAGAGAAAGGGTCTAAATATTGCTTCCTTTAGGCTATTCTTCTCAATAACAAAATAACGAAAAAAGAGCAAAAATGCCATAACCAGATAGACTAATAGCAGCAGAGAGGAACAATAGAAGGCTAAATAATTCATAGCTATCATCATAAAGCTGAAAGGTAAATTAGTGAATACTTTTATAAATTGAAAATATAATAAGCCGTAACTTTTTTAGGCTAGCTCGTTGTTAAAATGAGCCAAGAATAATAGAAACAATTTGCTCTAGTTTTTCAATTTTAACTAGTGAATTATTTGATATTAATATAGTATAGTTACCATTAAGCTCTTTCCCTCTTGGTGGTTATATTTGAATATAATAATGCTTAGTTATGAGTGTCGAGGGCATAAGTGTAGATGGTTGCGTGGTAACCAGGAGCTTTAGTTGGCCTTATACAATTAACACGTTTACAACGTCGTGAATCTTTGTGGTAAATTTAGAGGGGGTAATAAATAATGAAAAAAATATTAATTCTTCTAATAATGAGTTGCCTTGGATTTAGTGAAACCAGTAATAGGATATTCTCCACTTTTGCGTTAAAGAAAGGAAATACTCTAAGCATTTACGCTAAAAGTACTAATACGGTTTTATTAATACAGTCTGAAACCACCAATGGTTCCACCACTTTTGTTGATGCTACAGGAAAGAGTCTATCAAATTTAGGAACTGCTGCTCATTCTACGGCTCAATCTAAATTTGGCTCTTCCTCCATTGGTTTAGGAAGTTCGGGGGGCATAGGTATAGCTACTAATTCGGATTTTGCAATGGGTACGGGTGATTTTACGGTAGATTTTTGGGTATACTTTAAATCCCTCAGTTATCAGTGGTTTATATTTTCTTGTAACGATAACTTTTCAGATAACTTTTTTAGCTTCAATTTAGAGTCATCTTCCAAGATTGCGACACACTTAGGTCCTACTAATGAATATAAAACTTTCACTTGGGATCCAGTGGTCAATACGTGGTATCATTTAGCGTTTACCCGTAGCTCATCTAACTTGCGCTTTTTCGCTAATGGTTCGCAGGTGGGGACAACTCAAACGAGTATTGCTAATATAACTGCTCCCCTCTTAAGTGTTGGCTGTCGACTTTTTATAACGAATGTATATGAGCCATTAGATGGTTATTTAGAAGAGGTTAGGATCACCAAGGGGCTGGCACGTTGGACGAACAATTTTACTCCACCGTCTGCTCCCGATAGTTTGGATTAATACACGTGCAATAGTTATTGGTCTCTAGAAATTATTATAAGGTGGCCAAGGGTTATACAATGCTCAGCTGGATAGAGTGGTATTAAGCTTTTAGTATTGTAGACGTGCCACGACATTAATATCTATCAATGTTTGAATTTCCAATTATCGGGTATATAATTAATGGAGAAGAAGGGCTTCTCTTAATAATATATTTGATTGTAGTTTTATTAAAATCTTGTTGCGCTAGACCATATTTAATATGCCTTTGGAATGATTTTTGTTTAATAATATTCTATTTGGGAATAAGCATTAATAGAGGGTGTTTTACTTAGTGATTGAAGCGAAAATTCGGAAAAGAAGAGGTAGTCAATAAAAATGTACAAAGTTATTCGACTTATTACTATCATTCTTTTGGTTTCTTTTGCGTTTTCTGCTAGCCTAGTGGAAACAGGTTTTTTACGAAGCAAAAACGGACAACCGGTCAATGCTAAAGTGCTGATGCAGTTTAGTATATTCAATACGCCCTTGGGAGGCACTGCTTTATGGACCTCACAATTCACCTATGTATCCGTAAATAATGGATTATATAGTGTCGAGTTAGGTGTCAGCAGCAATCCAATTGATGAAGGAATTTTAGCTCCTTCCCGTGACGCATATTTGCAATCTTCTGTAGAGGGCGATGTTTTTTACCAAAGAGAGCTCATTGGTGCATCTCCCAGAGCCATTGTTTCTGCCATGTCTATTTCCTCCAATCACTCAGATTCTGCGCGTAAATTGGATAATATGAATATCAGCCAGTTTATTAATGATCTGAGCTTTGTAAGCCAGGTAGCGATAATTTCAACTTCCAATTACTCTGTAACTGCCAATGTAGCCCTAATTGCAAAATATGTAGATTGGGAGAATGTTGGCAATAAAGAGAGTGTGGTGACAACCGGGATGTTGGCCGAACACCCCGCAACTGCCAATTATGCTCTAATCGCAAACACGGCGAACGTAGTTTCTTGGGGCGGTGTGAAGGGCTTACCGACAACTTTGGCAGGTTACGGGATAAGCGATGTGGCCTCGCAAATAGTGAATACAGCCAATTATGCCCTAACAGCCAGTAAATTATCGGCCATGAATATTAGCCAGTTCAGTAATGATGCATTGTATCTAACCAGTGTTGAAGCTGTTACGACGGTGAATTATGCCGCTACTTCCAACTTTGCAAATATAGCCAATACAGCCAACGCAGTAGCTTGGAGTGGAGTGAAGGGCTTACCGACAACTTTGGCAGGTTACGGGATAAGCGATGTGGCTATACAGATAGTGAATACCGCCAATGTGGCCTTAGTTGCCAACTATATAGATTGGGGCAATGTAGGCAATAAGGGAAGTGTGGTTACCACGGGGATGCTGGTTGAGCAACCGGCAACTGCAAATTATGCCAATAAAGCTAATACAGCCAACGCACTAGAAAATAGGAACATTAGCCAATTTAGTAACGATGCAGGGTATCTAACCAGTGTGGAGACGGTAATAACGGTAAATTTTGCTACCACCGCCAACTATGCAAACTCTGCAACAACGGCCAACGTGGCCTTAGCCGCGAACTACATCGAATGGGAAAACATCGGCAACAGACCAAGTGTGGTGTCCACCGGCATGGTAATCGACCAAGCGGCAAGTGCCAACTACGCCAAGACGGCAAATTATGCCTTGACTGCAAACTATGCAAAAACATTTGCTATAAATGTGGTGACCGACAACTACAACTTTGGCGTGAGTATCAATGGTGATTTGAGGATAAGTGGTACCGTAAGTGCCAGCGCCTTGCAGGTGAATGGCTCCATCGCCTCTAAAATTGATGCTAAAACAGCCGACTATACCCTAACGGCTGCAGATAGCAATATTTTAGCCAGTGCCTCGGTCGCCAATGTCAAAATTTCTTTACCAGATGCTGTACAATGCGCAGGTAGAAAGTATAATGTTAAAAAGGGAGACAATACGGAATTCAACGTAGAAATTGGAGCCTATAATGCACAGACTATAGATGAATATTCCCACGTATTATTGTTTGCTAGGGGGCAGTTCATTTCGGTAGTAAGTGATGGTGCAAATTGGCAAATATACAATAATTAAATGCCGTTGCTATTGATAAAGGTAAGTGGTTCTAAAGGGGTAATTGAACTTGAAAAGAATTCTAAGCATACTACTTCTTAGCTGCCTAGCTTTTAGTGGATCTCATTATCAGTTTTACTCAAACACCTCATTACATTCAAACGTATCTGTAAGAAGTGCAAGTGCCGAGCCAATGGCGGCTAGATATATTAGGGTTCTCATTGAAGGTGGCACTGCCTCTGGCGGTGGTGGTTTTAATGGTATTTTAGACATCTCTGAATTACAAGTGATGGCTAATGGTGTTAATGTTGCGGCAGGTCGCACAGCTTATGCTGCCTCCATCTATGGTCCTTGTTTCCCTGATTTGGCCTTTGATGGTAGCACCACTACATATACAAACTGGTATGCCACCGATCTAGGGACAGGGTATGCCTACCCACTTTCAAATCAATGGCTAGTTGTTGACTTGGGAACCACATATGACAATATTGATACAATAGTTTTTAGAACAGATTTATGGCTCTATCCAGCAGGTGGCTACTCTCCCATTACGGATTATACGGTTCAATATGCTTCAGGCAATTATAACTGGATTACCTTCGAAGGTGGGGTGGTAAGAGGTGGCGCAGATGCAACTCGTACCGACACTTTAGCGGTATCTTCAGGTCAATCTAATGGCTCTAGTAGTGGTGAAGCTGCGGGAGCTAGATATATTAGGGTTCTCATTGAAGGTGGCACTGCCTCTGGTGGTGGTGGTTTTAATGGTATTTTAGACATCTCCGAATTACAGGTGATAGTGAATGGGACAAATGTTGCGGCAGGTCGCACAGCTTATGCTGCCTCCTACTATGGTCCTTGTTACCCTAATTTGGCCTTTGATGGTAGCACCACTACATATACAAACTGGTATGCCACCGATCAAGGGACAGGGTATGCCTACCCACTTTCAAATCAATGGCTAGTTGTTGACTTGGGAACCACATATGACAATATTGATACAATAGTTTTTAGAACAGATTTATGGCTCTATCCAGCAGGTGGTT
>CAIUUT010000131.1 GCA_903902445.1 uncultured Candidatus Marinamargulisbacteria bacterium | reverse complement strand
GTATTTGAGCAACGGCCAAGGAAAAATATTTTTTTATTTTCATATTCTTACTAATAATTAAATTAAGAAGAATAATTCCCCAAATTAGTAATACTGATATTATCTTAGGAATATCAATAATATAGTTGTTATCTAAAATAGTTTGAATTACATTGGCATGAAGTTCTACCCCCGGCATATCAATTGAGAAAGGGGTCGCAAAAACATCGTGTAAATCGAATGCTGAAGCCCCGATTAAGACAACCTTGTCTTTAAAAAAATTAGGGTTATCTTTTAGAAAGGAACCATCATATACTCGAACGTAAGGAATGGTGGTAAAAGTTTGGTTCGGTCCGTAGTAGTTAATATTAAGTCTGGTTTTGTGTAAAGGAATTATCTTGTCCCCTACTTGAATTTGTTTACTGCTAATAAGGGAAATGTTCCTCTTTACTTGCATGTAATTTACGGTTTGTAAGGCCAGAGAATTGAAATACTCATTGCCCGTTTTATAGATAATTTGAAATCGTCTGACCACATTATCGGCATCTACTTCTGGATGAACTATCCCAATATCTAAGGCCGCTTTTTCTAAAAGTGGAATAGGTTTTTTAAGAGGCATGCGTTTTACCTTAAATAATTTAGAATCGGCAATGTTTTGGTAGCTTGCAGCCAAGATTACGTTGTTTGCACTAGCCACAGATTTAGAGAATTGGACATCGTCTTCTGGGTCAAACTGAGTAGGAGAATCGAAAAACACATCAAAGACGATAAGCTTGGCGCCTGCCTTACTTAGGAGGTCGACTATTTTAGCGTGATAGCTTCTTGGCCAGGGCCATTTGCTCATCCAATCTATGGATTCACTATCAATAGAGACAATAACAACTTTTTGTGAAGGTTTAATGCTACCACGAAAATTGAATTTTTGATTATAGGCAGATAAGTTTAGAATATGTACAATGGGAATTGAGCATAAGACAAGTGTAATTACGGTAATTGTAATTGATTTAAGTAAGTATTTTTTAATTTTATTAATCATCCTGTAATTAAAGTTTACCATAAAGTTGGCAGACAAAGCGAGATTTAAAGAAATTTATGGTCTCTAGTACTAATTCCTCGGGGGTGGATGCTCCAGAGGAAAGCCCAATGTTATCCACATTTTCTATGTCTGTAATGTTTATTTCCGAGAAGTTCTCAACAAGCTTTGATACAGTTTTTTTGGCAGCTATTTCTACTAAGCGATTGGCGTTTGAACTATTTTTTGAGCCAATAATGTAGAATATATCTACTTTTTCCGCTATTTCATCCACTGCTTGTTGTCTGTAGGAGGTAGCATTACAAACACTGGCATAGTCACTAAAGAGATTGGGAATAATTTTTTCAATCTTTTCTTGCATGTTTATTATTTGGCTGGAATTTAGCGTTGTTTGGCTGAGTAGAGCGTACTTCCCCTTGTCTAAGGGAATTTGTGAAAGATTATCCTCGTTTTCAATTACCATTATGTGTTTTGGACTTTCTCCAAAAATTCCAATAACTTCTTCGTGATTGCGGTGCCCTATAAACAATATATAGTAGCCTTTTTTAACTAATTCTAGGACTTTATCGTGTACTTTTTGTACGCGTTTGCAGGTTGCGTCAATTATGGTTGTGTTTTTATTCTTAGCTTCCTCGCGAATGGCTGGTGATACACCATGAGCGCTGAATATAAGTATTTGATCAGCGGGTAAATTATTAATATCATCAATAAAAATAATCCCACGTTCTTTTAGACTATCGACTACGGTTTTGTTATGAACTATTTCATGATAAATATATATTTGAGATGTGGCGTTTGTCGATACTTTATCTACCAACTTAATCGCATTTTTCACACCTGAACAAAAACCTCTGTGATTGGCTAAATAGATATTTTTGCCAGTGCTCATAATGTATTAAACTTCAATGACGTGTACTACTTCTTGTCCATATTCTACAGGTGAACCATCCTCTACTAAAAATGAGAGTATGCGGCAATCTTTAGAGTGGCTTTTATCGTGCTCTAGTTTCATGGAAGTTATGCTAAAGAGGGGGCTTCCCTTTTTGATGGTAAGGTTGTTTGTTACATCTTTAATGTTAACTTTTGCACTAAAAATACCTACACTATCAGCCTTCAGAGCAATATAGGCAGGTTTTACTTGCTCTACTACTTTTGTTTTTTCAATTTTTTCTACAATATTTTTTGCAGGTGTTTTGATTTCCATAATTTTTTCCATAAATATTTTGGTTGTTTTATCTTCGATATTTATTGATTTCACATTTGCTTGAGTGAAAATATTTACCATTTCTTCAATTTTTTTAAAATCCATTACTGACTCCTTTTACTTTATTCTAAAAGGGGACTGTGTCCCCTAAAAGGCGCAAGTTTTTGCGCCCTTACTACACGTCTTTCGTCTATCTGTTTACTGTCAAAATTCTTGGACCAGCTTTAGTTATTGCGATCGTATGTTCAAATTGTGCAGACCACTTGCCATCCATTGTAACAACTGTCCATCCATCAGCCAAGACCCTGCCACGCCAAGTACCAATATTTATCATGGGTTCTATGGCAATAACCATACCTTCTTGAAGAAGTAGTCCAGTTCCTTTTTGCCCAAAGTGTGGGACTGAGGGGGCTTCGTGTAAGTCTGTCCCTACTCCATGTCCTACGTACTCTCTAACAACACTGAAACGATGTTTCTCAACGTGTCGTTGAATGGCAAAACCTATGTCGCCAATGCGGTTCCCAATTATCGCTTTCTCAATGCCTTTGTACAGTGACTCTTCAGTAACCTTAACAAGCTCTTTAACTCGAGCGGCAACGTTACCTATGAGGAAACTTTTGCAGGCGTCTCCAATATAGCCTTCTTTACGGATTCCAAAATCAATTTTCACAAGGTCACCATCTTCTATTTTTCTGGTTCCTGGTATGCCATGCACGATTTGTTCGTTTATAGAGATGCATGTGTTGTGGTAATAGTTAGGTACTTCTTTAAAGGCGGCAATTACACCGTTTTCCTTAACAAATTTTTCCGCAAGATTATCGATTTCAATAGTGGAGATACCAGGAACTAATAGTGGTTCAACAATGTTAAAAAAACTAGCCACTAACTTACCGGAAGCGGCTATTTTTTCTATTTCTTGAGGTGTTTTCAGTTTTACTTCTTTAGACAGTTTAATGCTCCAATTCTTGATTTTACGGTATTGTATCTATTTTTCTTGTATCCTATAATACAGGACATTATGCGAGTACGCAAACATGCTAATCCTTTCAATTTTCCCAGAGAATTACCCAAATTGCAAATGGATAAAATTTTCAAGGATAACTCTGCCCCTCTGCATTTGGAAATAGGTTTTGCCCAAGGTGAGTTTTTGTTGGGTATGGCAACTAAAAATACTAAACAAAATTTTTTAGGGATAGAAGTTAGAAAACCTTTGGTGGAAAAATTACAGGAATCTATAATTTCTAATAACTTATCCAACATAGCTGCAATTTATGCCAGCTCCAACGTTAATATAGACATATTACCTGACCATTCCATTGAAAAAATATATATTTTTTTCCCTGATCCTTGGTTTAAAAAGAAGCACTTTAAAAGAAGAATAATTACTCCAGTTTTTTTAGAAACTATTCAATTTAAGTTAAAGGATAATTGCCATATTCTTTTTCAAACTGATGTTAAGTCACTGTATCTGGATACTTTAGAGTCAATAAATAATAATGCAAACTATAAAGTTAACTATACACAAGAAGAAGCAGTAAATGTTAATGAGACGGGCATAACTTCATATTTTGAGCTTAGATGTCAGCAAAAAAAATGGCCTATCTATAGAATAAATTTTGTTTATAATTCTATTGATTAAGTGCGCCTTTTGTAATTTTTTCCGCAAGTTCTAACATAGCTCCTTGTTCTTCTTGGTTTCTCGTTTCAATGTAGAATCTAACCTTCGGCTCTGTACCGGAAGGGCGAACCATGAACCATGACCCGTCCGTAAATACTATTTTATGGCCGTCTAAAGTAATTACATCTTTAACGGTTTTTTTAGAAGCCCCAACCTCAAGCTGACTTCCTACCATAATTTCATTGAGTTTAGAAAGTTTTTCCGTTAATTCACGGCCCTGCAAACTTACAGTAATTCCTCCCCTGTCGGGGTAGTAATTACCAACTATTGCTTGAGTTTCGTTATACAGTGTGCCGAAAGTTTTATTATGCATGGTTAGCATTTTAAGTGCCATTAGTATCCCTGCAAAACCATCTTTTTCGAAAGTGTGAGAGTAGACTGACATGCCATCACTTTCTTCACCAGCCACTAAGAACCCTAAGCCAATTTTGGCATCATAGGCATTTATTTCTTTACCGCGAAAATATTTAAAACCTACGGGAGTTTCTATTAACTTATCTTTATAGTGCTCAACTAAGGCATTGAGAAAGTTACTTGAAGCTACCGACTTTGCTACGTAGCCGGATGGCATTTTCAGATATTCTTTTTCGTAGTAATAGGTAATGCCAAGAAAATAATTCATTTCAATTTCTTTATTGTAATCGTAAAAGCGGATTCTATCGCCATCGGGGTCAAAAATAAACCCAAGTTTTATTTTGGCATCACTTTTGTTTAAGACATCCTTAACATCAGTAACGTTGGATCGGGGTTCTGTATCCATGCCACCTTTAAATGTAATATCAGCTTGGTCATTAATGAACTCCACAATACTATCTGGAACATTATATTTATTAAATAACCTTTTAAAAGAACTGGCCGCACCACAAACTGTATTGATGACAATTTTTACGTCCGAAAGATTAGCTAATTTGGTAAGTATTTCTTCAAGGTTATGAAAAGGTGCATTATGTGTTGATATGAATTTTTCGTACTCGTGAATGGTGTCAATTTTAGTTACGTTTTCACTAATTATTTTTAAAGAAGAATAGCTCTTTTGCGCATAGAGTTGCATTAACTGTGCTGCTTTTTCGTTAATATAGTCTGTTAAAATATTTTCTGCAGGTCCTCCATCGGCTGGATTAAATTTAAAACCCGCATAGGTAAAAGGGTTATGACTGGGGGTTAAGTTAATAGATCCCGCAACTCCAAGACTTACAACTGCAGCAGAAAGTTCCGGTGTAGTTGCAATATCTGCAAGAAACACTTTGATGCCTTCTGCTTGTAGTTCACCGATGATAATGTTTAAGAACGCTTCTCCAAGGAAGCGTGTATCCCTTCCAAGAAGTAATCCTTTATTTTGAATATCTGGAAAAGTAAAACCAGTTTCTTGCGTATAAAGTTTGGTTTTAAGTAATTCAATG
>CAIUUT010000130.1 GCA_903902445.1 uncultured Candidatus Marinamargulisbacteria bacterium | reverse complement strand
CTATCCCCAAGTACCTTATGTAGGGGATTGTTTGGATATTTTGTTTCAGGTATATAACTCCAAACTTGCGAATATCTGAAAAAATCAAATTTCCATTATTTTGAAATTTAAAAACAATTTTGGCATATTTTGGAATGGTTGAACTAAAAAGAAAGTTTCCAGTCATTTTCAAATGAAACAATAGCTTCCAATTCTCGCTTAACTCAAACGCTATCATTTTGCCAATTCTATTTACACGTAAGATGTCTTTGTTTTTTATAGTTTCAATAAACTTAGTAGGGGTAATATCACGTAAATTCACTTTATCGATAATATCTACGCCATGGATTTTGTCGCCAGCTATAACGGCATTTATATCCCTTTTAATGGTTTCAACTTCGGGCAATTCAGGCATATGTAGTAGGATTAACGATAGTTGTTAAACATAAGGACGATGCCAAAGTCGTGGGCTCTAAGAGCAGACATAGCATCTTGTAATGCATCTTTTTTAGGAGATGATACTCTAATTTTATCATCATTAATTTGTGCATTTACTTTAATTTTTGTGGTTTTCAAAAAGGTTGTAATTTCCTTGGCTTTTTCTTTGGAAAGTCCTTGCTTTATGACTACTTTTTGCTTAACATTTCCGCCTAAAGCATGTTCTTCTTTTTGATAGTCAAGAAACTTTAGACTAATATTTCTTTTGGCCATTTTAGTTTCTAAGATATCTTTAACATTGGTGAGTTTCATATCGTCATCTGAAAGTAGATCAAGTTCACTATTGGATCGGCTAATATTAGAGATACTACCCTTAAAGTCGAAACGATTTTGAATCTCCTTCATGGCCAAATTAATAGCATTGTCGAGTTCTGCAAAATCAAGTTCAGAAACAATATCAAATGAAAAATCTGCCATTGCTATATTATAGCAAAAAAAATAGTTAGTGCAATCTACTTGATTTATGTATAACTTATGTTATGATACATGCGTTACGAAACAAACGTTATGCATCGGAAAGGACAAAATAATGGCTCCAAACCTCAAGTTTACTCAAGAACAGATCGTAGACGTAGCTTTCTCTATTTTCAGGGAAAAAGGCTTTTCGTTTGTTACGGCGCGTCATATATCAGAAAAAATGGATGCTTCTACCTCGCCGATTTACAGCTATTTTAAGTCCATGGAGGCATTAGAAAAAGAATTGGAACAACGTTGTCTCGCGTTATTTACACAATACCAACAAACAGATAGAACAGGAGACATATTTTTAGATTTAGGTCTTGGTGTGGTGCTATTTGCAAAAAATGAGCCAAATCTTTATAAGAGTCTCGATAGTTTTTATAATAGTAATCAAGATCAGCTTGAAAGTAAGATGATGAATCAAATTAAGGAAGTTCATTACTTTAAGGGGTTAGGGGAAGCTACGGTAAGAGTTATTTTATCTAAAATGAAAATATTTTCCCTAGGATTGGCTGACTTGGTTTTGCAAAATAGTCCTTTGGTGCAGACTGAGGAGCAAATCATTAAATATTTATATGAGGTTGGAGGTGCAGTAATTTTATTTGAACATGTTTCTGACGAAGAAAAATTAAGAATATTAGGTTAGGAGTAATAATGAAAAAAAAATATATTCTGGCTGTTATAGCGCTTTTTTCAGTTAGTTTAGCCAGTCAGCTAACAGTCCAAAAAGTAAAAATTATAGGCACTACACTCACTAAAGAGGCTGTCATTCGTAATTTATTACCTGAAGCCGTCGAGGGTTACCAAGTAGATAGCCGTAACATCGATGCCTTAGTTTCAAAACTAGAAAGCAAGTTAGTGCGCACTCAATATTTTGATAAAGTTCTGGTGACTGCTATGCCGTCACAAAAAGACCCTTCCAAGATAAATATTTTTATCGATCTTACGGAAGGAATAACAGATCGTTATGACGGTGGTCAATATTATGGACTTTATGGGAAACTAAATCAAAACGGTGAAGGGAAAAATATTCAGGTTAAAGCTGGTATAAATGCTTTTTCGGCTTATTTTGTAGATAACAATTTTTCGCCTGACCATACTTTCGTACAAGCCTCTGCAGGTGTAGATCCATATTTTTACACCAATAGACTGCGTGAGGATAAAATTGGACAAGTGCTGGGAGTAAATTTGTTTTGGGGTAAAAGCATCGCCTCAAATATGCAAATTGGCTTAGGCTTTGAAGCTTACAATGCTTATTTATCAGACTGGACCTATCAATCCCAGTATATTGAACCATCCCTACGATTCATTTATGATTCAAGAGACAATTCTTTTAACCCCAGCAAGGGACTACGGGTGGATAGTAAGGTTGGGTACTTGTTTGGACCTGAATTGTATCGACTAAGTGTAGATAGCACTCAATTCCATTCATTTTTTGCAGATCAAGTGGTTGCAGCTACACATATTAGTCTTGCCGCTCAGAAGGGTAGCATTAATAATGATTACTTTTGATATAGTGCTACAGGACTAGGTACCGTTAGAGCAAATCCAAATTCCGCGATATTTGGAGCCAATCAATATCTATTAAGCTACGAATTAAGATACACAGGGCTTAAATCTCAATTGTTTGATTTTGTTGGCTCATCAGTTGAACCCTATGGGTTCATAGAGTTAGGTAATGCTGATAATTCTCTTGCAGAGTGCCTTAAGAAAGTGGGTGCTCATGCCACAGGCGTTGGTATTCGTTGGATTCTAGGGTCTCCAATTTTCGTACCCATTGATTTGTCCTTCAGCCTCAGTGCTACCGATGCGACAATGATGCAGTTTAAAGTAAGTTCAACATTTTAAGAAAGGTGGATAATAATGAAAAAAATATATATAGTAGGTATTGTAATGCTTATAATGGGTAGTTCATTTGCAATGGATGTCGCAAAACTCAATCGTTACAATGAAGAGCTTCAGCCTCAGATGGCAATTCTGGCTGAACAGGTTATGCCAGCCATTGAAGCCGAGGAAAAACGTTTAAAAACGGTAAAAGCAACCGATTTAGATGCGATAAGATTAGCTATTCTTTATCATAATGCAAGCTCCTTACTATTTTCAAAAGGCGTGAAGGGATATGCAGCAAAAGGACTTACGCTATTGCAGCCACTATATGAAAGTAAGACAGTAGAGGAAGAGTTGCGTCCTATCATTACAATATATGTTGGTTCTATAACAGCCCTTCAAGCAGCTGAATCTATTAATCCTGTAGACAAAATGATGGGAGTAGGTAAAGGGTTTAAGTTTTTAGATGAGGCAGTAGATAAATATGGAAAACTATTTTTTCTCCCCGCTTTTGTTCGCTCCAGTGTAGCTAGTGCGGTTCCAGAATTTTTCAAAAAAGAAAAAGTAGCCCTTGCAGACTTAAATTTTTTAGAGCAGAGCTATCAATCAAATCCCAATTTTGTTCCTAAGGACATAATGGCTACCGTTTACTTAAATTTAGGTAACAGCTACAAAAAACAGAAAAATATTAAACAAGCCATTCAATATTGGACATTATCGAAACAAATTGATCCTAAGGTTCGTAATGGAGAAGCTTCAGAAATGTTAGATGTGTTTGCTGATTAAATTTTGGTTAGAAAATAAATAATAAGCTAGGAGGTTAGAATGGTTGCAGTAAAGTTAGAAAGTGTAGTTAAGGATTATCATTTAGATAAAATTTCGGTGCGAGCTTTGAATGGAGTAAGCTTGCAAGTTGAAGAAGGTGACATTGTTTGTCTCATGGGACCATCTGGAAGTGGAAAAAGTACACTTCTCAATATTATGGGAGCCATCGACGTGCCAACATCAGGAAAAGTTCTTATTAAAGGAACAGACATTTCATCGCTCAGCGACAGAAAATTAAGTGAATTTAGAAATAGAACGATGGGCTTTATTTTCCAAGCGTTTAACCTAATTCCTGTATTTTCAGTTTCCGAAAATGTTGAATACCCATTATTATTGCAAAAAGTGTCAAAAACTGATCGTGCTAAGAGGGTAGCTGATATCTTGCAATCTGTTGGGCTAGAATCCTATGCACACCGCCGTCCCGACGAATTATCTGGTGGCCAGCGTCAACGTGTTGCAATTGCCAGAGCCCTTATAACTAAGCCAGCTTTTATTGTGGCTGATGAACCTACCGCCAGTTTAGACCATAAGACGGGTAAAGGGATTATGGAACTAATGGCAGAAATGAATAAGCAAATGGGCACAACTATTATTTTTGCAACTCATGACCCTATGGTATCCGAGTATGCACGCTCCATCATTAGGGTATTAGATGGAGATATTGTATGAATTCACTAAATCTAGCCTTTCGTAATATTTTCCGCAATAAAAGACGTTCGTTTTTTACATTAATGTCCATTGTGATTGGTATTGCTGGTTTAGTTGTTTTTCAAGGATTTGTTAGAAATCAGATGGTTCAGTTTCGTGCCTCTGTGGTACAAGGTGGCATCGGCCATCTGCAAGTGGCTGCCTCCCCAGACTATTATTTAAAAGGGGAATACAATCCTTTTGACTATATTTTACCTGATTCTGAAAAGTTAATTTCAACACTAAGAAAAGTGGAATACGTTAAATCAGTCATTCCAGCTCTTGGTTTTACAGGTTTAGCAGCGAGTTCAGAAAAAACAATTTCTCTATTATTTAAAGCCTACCCCGTTGCCGATCCATTATTCGCCAATAGAGAGCGTGCCACTGAAGCGCAACTCAAGGAAGCCCGCCAAAGGCCTCTACTTATTGCAAGTCTCTCAACAGGCAATCAGCTTAGTGCAGATGTGCCAAACGGAGTAGTCGTTGGAGAAAGAGCGGCAAAGATATTGAATGTAAAATTAGGTGATGTTATTACCGTCCTTGGCATGGTCAGTGGAGGCGGCATGAATGGTACCGATATGAAGATCGTTGGAATTTACAAAGGAGCGGTTACCGCCGAGAAATACTTTGCCTATATCAGCTACGATTTTGCAAAATCCTTCATTGGTGTTGAAGGCCCTTCTACGTTATTGTTAACCTTGGATAATATCGATAATACAAACAAAGTTGCGGGGCTTGTTAAGGAAATAAAAGATCCCAACACGTCCACTCTTGCGACTCGCAAATGGACAGAACTTGCTGTTTATTACCGCCAAGTAAATACAATGTACACAACTTTTCTAACCGTTATTCGCGCCATCTTATTACTGGTTATTCTATTTGTAATAGTAAATACCCAAACCATGTCTGTAATGGAGAGAATGCGCGAAATTGGAACGCTTAGAGCGCTTGGTACATCGAGAATACAAGTGGTCTTAACCTTCATTTTCGAAGGTGGCTTACTTGGAGCCATCGGAAGTATTTTTGGAGTTCTTTTAGGTTTCATTTTATCTTGGATTTTTAATTTAATGGGTGGTGTTCCGATGGTCTACGATGGAGAGATGGTACGTAATTATTTTACTCCCGATATTATGAGTATGTTACCCAATATCTGGCCCGTAATATTATTTGCTTTAATCGCTTCGGCTGGGCCAGCCAGAAAAGCTGGTAAACTGCAAATCGCCGACACTCTAAGGTTCATCTAATCAAAGAAAGGAGAGCAAAATGCAGATACGAATGTTAATAAAGCATATGGTGATGGCAGCGCGTAATATATTACGTAACAAAAGACGAACTACGCTAACGCTAATGTCAATAATAGTAGGATTAGTAGGTGTAAGCTTACTGGATGGGTTTATCCATTACTCCCTATGGGGTTTAAGAGAGACGATCATAAAAAATGGCTTAGGACACATCCAAGTGGCCGCAAGCCAGCAATATTTTGATGAGGGGGATATGGATCCATATCCTTTTATGTTAAAGGATTACGAAAAGATTTCAAAAAAATTGAGATCCATTCCGGAAGTAGCTCATGTCATACCAGTGATTCACTCTGCAGGTGTATTAAGCTTCCAAGGACATACTGAGACGGTCATGGTTAGTGCGCTGCCTTCGAATTTATCTTCTAAATTACTTAACTTTAGAACGATAATCAAAGGACGGGACATTACTGATGACGATGCTCATGGTGTACTTTTAGGCTCTGGCCTCGCTAAGAAACTTGGCGTAGTCCCCGGCAAGGTGATTAGTCTTATTACTTCTACAAAGGGTGGCAGTGTTAACTCCATAGAGTTGGAAGTGTTAGGAATATCTCAAAGTGGTATTACTTTGGTAGATGATGCCGCACTACAAATGAATTTAACGGCGGCACAAGAATTGATGCTTTCCAACGAAGTACCACTCTTACTTGTTTTCTTAGAAAAAACAGAGCAAACCAATGCAGTTATGGCACAAATGAACAACACGCTGCTACCTCGATTAGCCAAGAAAACGAACCAACCTTTAGTAGCAAAACCTTGGTCAGAGTTATCAGATTACTATAAGCAGGCCAATACTGCATACAGTATGGTTCTTTTTGTGGCTAAGATGGTCATGTTGGTTGTAACCATTTTTGTTATTGCCAATACTATGAGTATGGCTGTGTTTGAGCGTATGCGTGAGATTGGAACTTTACGAGCTGTGGGTTCAACACGTTGGAATATTGTTAGTCTATTTTTATTTGAGGGATTAATAATTGGTGTTATCGGCGGAATACTTGGCATTTTAATAGGAATCGGTTTTTGTGAATTAATTAATTTATTTGGTGGGATTAACCTTCCGCCCCAACCAGGAATGACTACTCCAATTACTATTCTTTTTAAGCCAGAAATTTCTTCGCTAATGCAAAGTGTTTTTATAACGGTGATAACAGCTATGCTTGGAGCAGTTACACCTGCGCTTCGTGCAGCTAAGTTTAGAATTGCAAATATATTAAGATACGTCTGATTTATAGGGTATCAAAAAAATGATAGAATCATTTAAGTAAATAGTAATAAAAGGAGAAACAATGAGATTTAAAAGTAGTATTTTGGTATTAGTATTATTTGGGTTCACCTTTGCTATAGAAAATAGTGATATTTTAAAAAAAATCGATGATAAACGCCGAATTGAGAATCTAACTTTTGATATGGATATTACTTCCTTTAACGGAGATAAGAAAATTGATGAATATAGTATTAGTGGATATATGAAGTCCGTAAATGACTTAAACAAGGTGCTCATCTATTTTACAGCTCCAGCCAATCAAAAAGAAAGAAAAATGTTTTTAGAAGGAAACTATATGTGGGTATTATTCCCTAGAACTAAAAATGCTATACGTCTCTCACCTATGCAAGTGCTACTTGGCGAAGCTTCCAATGGTGATGTTGCTAGAACTTCCTTTTCCGATGATTACGTGGCCCTCTCGACGGATTCTGACACTAAGCTTGGTAAAAGTTGTTTAAAGCTAAAGTTAAAATCTAAAGAATCAAGAAAAGGAAGTACTTACGGTCAAATAGTCCTGTGGGTTGAAAAAGATAGTTTATTACCAGTTTACGCAGAGTTCTATACTGAAAGTGGGAAACTCATGAAGTTAACTGAATATAGTGAGAATAAAACATATGGTAGTGCCATTTATGCCAGCAGAATGGATATCCGTGATGCTAATGAGCCAACTAAGCATACCATTATGCGCTACTCAAAGATGGGGTCAAAACTTATTCCAACCAATTACTTTGCTAAAGAATATTTAGATCGTTTTACCTTGGAGTAACTTTATGAATAATAGATTACTATTTATTACTATATATATGCTTACAACGTTGATAAGTGTTTTACAAGCTGATGTATATTTCCTTACTGAAGCGATTAAATACAATGGAAATATTTACTCACCTGCAAATTATGTTGCTAAAGACGCCCTGTTTAGCGACAAATGGCGACTGCCAAGTTCAAGTTTTACGTTTTTTGGAGCTGCTAATATTGGACAGGCAGCAACAAACGAGGATGCTTATTCGAAATGTCAAGAGATTGGTGTAGACCTTGAGATAGGTTCAGGTTGGTTTGCGGATATTGGAAAGAAAAAAATTAAAACGGGTGTTGGTTTTTTTCGCAAGCCCACAGATTTTCTTAAAGGAGCTGCTTCTATTGGTTTAAACCGTTCCTCTTCAGCACAGGAGAAGTTAAGTGAAGGTCTTATTGGAGTCGATGTGGCGTACATCGGCGATGGATATACCGTGCACGAGATTTATGCTCCAGAAACTGCCAGTCAGCTTTGGACGCAAAATATGCTTTCCTTCACCACCAAGATAGGTGATGTAGATATTAGCAGTTACTTCTATAATCGTGGCACCGGTTTATCTGACTCCAGCCTTGGATTAAATGGCAATACGGTAATTGGTGATAGCCTAGAGTTACACCTTGATAGTAAGTTGAGTAAAAAAATCACTCAGGCAATGCCAGGCATTTGGGGGGCTACTAGTTCACGCAACAAGTACTGGATTTATGACATTTTATTGGGGAGCACCTATGCGATTGATGCGAATACTTCTTTTACACTGGAATACAATTACAATGGTGCAGGATTAGACGGCTCAGAGTATGATGATTTACTAAAGTATTCCCAGCTCTATGGTCCGTCCGTCTATAACTCATTCGGTATGCTATCAGCCGCTAAGCAGTATTTTTATCAACGCTTTGCACAGACCTATCCTGATTTCTACCTTACGCTAGAGCTAGCCAATGCTTCTAATCTACAAGATGGCAGTGGTTTTGCTTCGCTGGGTTTTACTTATACGCAGAATCAATATATTTTTTGTATAGTAGGCAGGAACTTTTACGGCATGGACCTTTCAGAGTTTGGCCTCAGTGCCGTAAAGTCTACTCTAAGTGCTGAATGTGAGTTGTTCTTTTAGTATACTTTCACAAGCGGCAAGGTGGTTGTTACACCTTGCCGCTTTATTCCCACAATCTAATAATAAATGACTGATGATTACCCATTTTAATCCTGCTAAATTTGCTATAAGTTTGCCAATCTACTGAGCTTGTGAAATAATCTAAGCATGTTTGACTACCTACCTACCAACTTAGCAGAAATAAAGCAAAAAGGATGGGATAGTGTAGATATAATCCTGATTAGTGGGGATGCCTATGTTGACCATCCATCTTTTGCCGCTGCTATTATTGGGCGATATTTGGAGTCAAAGGGCTATAAAGTAGCCATAATCCCACAGCCAAACTGGAATAATGAAGCAGACTTTACTGTTTGTGGCAAACCTAATCTTTTCTTTGGTATAACTTCAGGGAATCTTGACTCCATGATCGCTAACTACACCTCAGAAAAGAACGCCCGCCGAGAAGATGAATACTCGGAAAATTGTCAACCAGGAAAACGTCCAGATAGGGCTGTTATTGTCTATTCCAATCTTGTGCGCAGACTGTTTCCAGAAAGTCCCATTGTTATTGGTGGTATTGAAGCGAGTTTACGACGTTTCACGCACTATGATTTCTGGTCAAATAATTTAAGACGTTCCATACTTTTTGACACGCGTGCAGACATTTTGGTGTACGGTATGGGAGAAGAGTCTATCGTAGAAATTGCTTCTAGAATTCGTAATAAACAAAGTTTAGTCGAAATTCCAAATACAGCCTACATTTCAAGTGAGCTTCCATCCAATAGTGAAATTTGCCTTTTCTTGCCATCTCATGAAGAGCAAGTAAAAAACAAAACATTGTTTCTAAGTACAGCTCTATTATACGAAAAAGAAATGGCAAAAAAGTATCCACGCAGAATTATTCACCCGTGTCAGAATAAATTTGTAATCTTGGAAAGCCCAAAATCTATTAGTTTAGAAGAGTTTGATAAGTTATATTTTTTACCCTTTATGCGAACGGCACATCCTCGATATCATGGGCCAATCCCAGCCTACAGTTTTGTAAAAGATTCAGTCGTAACACACCGTGGTTGTTATGGAGGCTGCTCATTTTGTTCTTTAACGGTTCATCAAGGTAAAAATATTATAAGTCGCTCAGAAGACTCTATCCTTTCAGAAATTAAAGATGTAGTCAGTAAAGATAAAACCTTTAAGGGTGTAATTCAAGATGTCGGAGGCCCTAGCGCTAATATGTATGGAAGTGTTTGTAGTTTACCCGATGGATGTAATCGTTTGAGTTGCATTTTTCCTGATATTTGCAAGAATTTGGTGCATAATCAAAAGAAACATTTAAAACTGTTATCCACAATCATGAATATAGCAGGTGTGAATAAAGTATTTGTAAATTCGGGGGTACGTTATGATTTAGCGCTCTTATCGCCTGAGTATATGGAAGGGCTAATTGGGAAACATATTAGTGGTCAACTTAGTATGGCTCCCGAGCATTATTGTAAAAATGTTCTAGATCTAATGCAAAAGCCTGAATTCTCCGTATATGAAAGGTTTGTTGGTGAATTTCAGAGAATAAACAAAAAAGTAGGGAAACAACAATACATTATTCCCTATTTTATTTCATCACATCCAGGTTGTAAGCTAGATGATATGTTTGCTCTAGCGATGTATATGAGAAAAAATAAAATGAGAATTAAACAAGTTCAGAATTACATCCCAATTCCTTTAACCTTGTCAGCTGCTATGTATTATTGTGAAAGTGATGTTTTTACAAAAAAACCTATTTATGTGGCAAAAGGAGATGACCGAAAAATACAGAGAGCGCTCCTCCAGCCATGGTTAGATATTAATAAAAAATTAGTGCAAAAAGCTCTAATTAAATTAAATCAATTAAAACAGTTTTCTTTCTTAACAAACTAATCAGCACTCTGACCTTTAAGTGTTGATAAAAATCAGCTATTATATAAAGTATGCATACAAAAGAAGATCAACTTCAATTATTAAAAAGTGCTGATTATTTATTTATGCATCGTAAATATAAGCAAGCTACAGCCAATTACTACAAAAAAGTAATTAAACAGTACCCCAAATATATTCCTAGGATAATATTGAAGTTTGAAATTGCTTTATTGGCAGATCCAGAAAATATCGACATTAAAACATCTTTAATTGACCTTATGCTGGCTGAAGATAATTACTCAGAAGCAATTGATGAATTAGAAGAGCTTATTGAGATTGATCCATTTAATATCGAATATTATAAACTTCTTTCGAGACAGTACCTTAAGCTTTATAAATATCAGGACGTGGTTAATTTGATTTTGAAACCCTACTCTATGAACCTTTGTGATGAGGGGACGATTAACCTCTTAGCTGCAGCCTATCTTGAGCTTGGTAAGACTCAGGAATCTATTGGGGTATATGAAAAGCTTATTGCTATTAATGGAGAAAAGGAGGCCTATTTGCGAGTTCTCTCAGATTTATATTATCATGATGAAAAGTATATTAAAGCAGTGGGTATCGCCACCAAGCGTTTAGAGTATAATAAAAAGAGTTATGCTGATGTGATTAACTTTATAGAAAAATGCTACACGCAATCCAATGAAGATGAATACATTAGGAAAATATTAATAGACCTTTGCATTACCTATAATAAGCCTGATGAAGCCATAATTCTTATTAGGTATTATGTACAACCGGAGTTTATTCTAAGTAATCAAGAATACCTTTCCGAAAAAGTTGCCATAATCTACAAGGATTTCCCAGGATTAGCAGAAGCCCTCTTATTACAGGCCGATTATTATAATTTGACTGGAGCCTATTCCCAATCTGCTGATGCCTATTGGGAACTTTGTAAGAATGAACATTTTGAAAAATTTGCAATTGATGGCTTGCTAGGCATATTAGAAATGTATCCTAATCAATTATCCGTTCTTCAATATTTGGGCGAATATTATAAAATTAAAGGGTCCACTGACAAGTCTCTAATGTATATGCGTCGGATGTTGGGAGTTGATGTTTCCAAGTCAATTGCCGTAATTTCTCAGTGCAAAGATCTTATCGAGGATGATCCTCATAATTATTATGCAAAGTTAACCATGGCTGAGGCATATTTCAACCGCGAAAACTATCGTGGAGCAATTGAAATATCAATAGAGTTAATTAAACGTGGGGAACGTGGGTTCGATGCTACTTTTGTTTTGTTAAATAGCTATATCGCCTTAAAGGATTACGCTGCGATTAGAGAGATTTTCATAAAAGATAAAAACAGTTTTTTATACCAAGCGGATTACTATAATTTATTTAACAATGTGTACACTCAAGAACTTGCCCTCCGCAGAGATGTGCTCCTGATTAAGGTGAGTAAAAGCGAAGAGTTATTTGATAAAATACCCTATATCGAAGCTTTAATTGAATGTAACGATTTAGAAAAAGCTATTATTGAAATTCAAGCCATAATAAGGGTAGAACAGAATTATATATTATATTATTACTTAGGTCTGGTTTATTTATACTTAGGTAAATATTTCTCGGCAGCAGGTAGTTTTAAAAAAGCTATGGAAAATGTATTTGTCGAAAATGCACCAGAGAATATCCGTTTATTAGAAAAACTAGCCATTACCTACGAAATTGTAGGAGAAATAGATAAGTCTCTCGATTATTTAAGACAAATTCTTGAAATTGACTACCGTAGAGATGATATTAAAGAAAGGGAACAGGCTTTGAAGGACTGTCCTTATTTAGATGTTGCTGGAAAGTCTTTAATCGTTATCAGCTCAGACTTATCGGGACAAAATATTATTTCTATATTTAATCGTAATATTTTACGTAAAAAACACAAGGAAACCTTAGATTCTTCTATGGGTATACTTAAAAATAATGAAGCTGTAGACGAAATATTTAAAGGTAAAATTAACTCAGCTTTTGACCTTATTGACATGGCTTTTAAAATGGATCCTTCTCATAAAAATATATTAAATAATCGTGGAATTATCTCCATATTAAGTGGCGATTATGAAGATGCCATTAATACATATGAGCAAATATTAAGAAATAAACAAGATGTCTCCGCTGCAGCTTTGTATAATTTATCCTTTATTTATACCTACAAATACAAGCAATACAAAGTAGCCTTAGAATTAATTAAGAAGCTCTTGTCTTTTGAAGAACGTCTCCATGAAGCGTATCTAATTTTAGGTGATATTTATTATTATTTGGATGATATCGAAAGCGCTAAAGAAAATTGGGATATTTATCGGAAGAATGGTTTATTGCCTTTATTTGCTTATAAACGGTTGTTCGAGATAGATTTTGTATCTCAATTATAGAATTGTATTCTGTGTGTTGGTTCTTTCCTTTCTGTGGGCTGACGAAGTCTCACTTTCTGCCGACAGCTTAAAGTACGTCAATCAGTCTGTAGTTTTAGCTTCTGGAAATGTGTCCTTAGAGTATGGTGATTTTTATTTACAAGCGGAAAGGCTATCTTTGTATTCTAAAGAAAGTTTTTTAACAGCGGAAGGTAATATCTCCGTCAATGTTGATGGAAAAAATTATCGCGCACAAAGTCTGACGTACAAGCTCAAGGATAAAGAATTAATACTAAATACTCTTAGTACGACCTTAAATATTGAACAGGCTGCGTCCCCAGTTTATTTTAAATGTAAGCGACTTACCAAAGATAACGATGTCTTTTACGGTGATGATAGTTGTTTTACAACTTGCCCTCCAGACAAGCCCTATTATGAAGTTGAAGCTAAAAAATTTAAGTTTTATCCGGATGATAAAATTATTGCTCGGGAAGTTTTTGTTCATTCTGGCTCTTTACCCGTTTTTTATTCTCCTTATTACGAATTTTATGTGGGGAAAAAAAATCCTATTTATTTATTGCCCGCCATAGGAAACAATAACGAAGAGGGTTTTTATGTAAAAAATACATTAGAGTATTGGTTAAATGAAGATATCAAGAGCCAGTTAATAATTGATTATCTGGAAAAAAAAGACTTAGGACTAGGAGTTAAAACAAAATTTTTTGAGAAAAAAAACTATCCTTTAGATTTATACATCTATAACATTAACAACTATAACTTCATTCTCAGTTTGGCTCAAAAACTTAAAATAGCAAATACGGAGGAGGTGTCTTATAAAATTAATCGGCGAAATCTTTATTCGTTGTACGGTAACCGTGATGATTTCTTAGAGTATAACTTAAACCTTTCAAATACTAAATCAGGACAACTCAGCCTACTAGAAAGAAACAATTATTATTTATCACAAAAACATCAAGAACTAAATTGGCAGAATACTGACAAATCAAATACTCAGAACTTACAATTAGTTAATGATAGTTATTTTCTCTCCAAAGCCGAGTATCAAATGTTTAAGTATAACGTTGTTAATACTACCTTTTCTAACGAATTCTACTATCGCAACTCTGATTACTATATGACACGAACGAAGTACCAATATATAAGTAATAAGATTAAAGTATTTTTACAGGGCAATAATCTAGTTCTTGCCAATGAAAGTGAATATAAAAAAACTGGGTATTTTGGAAGAGAAGCCCAATTGGTTAGTCCAAAATTCTCCTTATTGTATTACCCTCAAAAAGCAGGCACCATTAAAGAAATATCAAAAATTGTCATAAATATGAATACCAATATTAATCTTAATGACGAATCGATCACTACCAACAAAAACTTAGAAGTAGTCGAAAATTTACCCGAAGCCTCCATAGAATTTAGTGAATATGATTTTAATAGTGTTAATTTGAAGCACAAAGTGACTATGGGCTCATATCACGAAAAGAAGAACATTGGGTTTTCAAGAGATATCTATGATAATAGAGTTTTAATGCAAAATGTTGCTAGTACATACCTATATAAAAATATAAATAAATCAAACTATCTTTTGTACACGGTTGGTTACGACCAATACCTTTATGATTCTGGAGATAAACAATTTCTTTTAGGGAACAAGTTAGACCTAGGTTTCAAACCCATAGAAACTGTTAAAGAAAATATCGTATATGAAAAAAGTGATCCCTCAGGCTATAGCCAATTTTATTTTGACGAACTCAGAAGCAGAATTAATAAAATTAGCAATTATTTTAATTATGAATATGTTAAATATCTTAATTTAATTGTAGAGGATAGTTATAGTTTTTTAGATAGCAAAAGAGATTTGCAGAAATTCACCATAAGTTATCTGCCCGAGGAGAAGAAACAGGTTTTGTTTTCTACAGCCTATAATTATGAAACGAGGGTGTGGAGTAATCTAATTAACCGTCTTACCTATAAACAGGACGAGTATAATTATGTTATTATGAATAATAGTTATAGCCTAATGCGAGGCGAAATAATGGAAAGCCTTGTACAATTCGGCTGTTCAATTGGTCTTGAGGAAAGGTGGTTAATTAAAGCGGACCTACTCTGGAACAGTTTGCAAAAACAATATAGAGTTCCAATGATAAGGATTATTAAAGATTTAGGCTGTGTAGTATTTTCATATGAGTACAATGATATTCGCCGAGAACATACCCTGATGTTTAAAGTGACTGCCTTTCCCGATGAACTTACTGGTATTTCTACTGGTTCAGAAGGCTTAAATTTTAAAGGTTTTACTAATAGTTCAGGAAACAGATAATGCTAGTTATGATAAATATACGAAAAAAATTATTAATTATTTTTATTCTAATTATTACCGTATGTATGCTCTCCGGCTGTTCTCAAGTGGTTACTGGTCCAAAACCACAAGCCGGAAATAGTTTACAGTTCAGCGTAAACTATAGTTCCATATATACTGGCTCAAATTATAGATATTTATTCATTTACAGTTTAAAACCTATTATTACACCTCCCTCCAACTATTACCTCTTCGTACCTGGAGAACAATCGGTCTACGAAAACACACAAATAACTGAAATAACGACGCCTAACCCAACGGCTAATGAGGTGATAAATTTCTACTTTGACAGATATTTTAGCTCTTGGTCTGATGTGTTTCTCCTTGATAGCTCACAGATTCAGTCTACTTATGTATACCCAAATATTAACTATTTTCCAAACACCGCTAATCGAACGATTAATGATATCTATTATACTCAAAATACAATAGCACCCGATAACACTATTTGGAAAATGGCGGCGAGCTCAGCTTATCCGCAAGGATTTTATTTCGAAATTGCCCTGAATAGGCTAAAGAACGCTCCACAAATTGGAGATACTATTTACTTCATGTTTATTACCCTCGATGCCAATCATTTAGTCAAAGACGCTATTAGTAGCCAAAGAGCCATTATTAAGAATCAAATAGACCAAGAAACTGGTGAACGAGACGAGACAGAAAGTAACCTACAGCCAAATCTGGATATTTTAGATTGGAAGTTGAAAATAATATGATTTGGGGGATATTTGCAAGTATTACTTTAGCGCTCTCTTTTTATGTAAACATTTATCCGTTGGTATTTGTTGCTTTGACAATTTTCTTTATATATTTATTTAAGCAAGAATCTAATAAACCAAACAGATACACTTTTATCCCATTATTGCTGTTTTTTTTAGTTCATAATTTTTGGTTGTTTTTTTTAATTTCCTGGGAGGGATTATTCCCTTCTATTGGAATCTATCTACTCAGCGTCATTTATTTTTATCTCCTTTTTTATGTTTTCATTCGCTTTATTTTTTATTTTAAAGACAGACCATTCTCCTATATTTGGATTTCTGTTTCGTGGGTTATTTTTGAGAAAATATTAAGCGTTGGCCCTTTTGGGTATACACTATTTAGCCTTTATCTAACGCAAGCTTATTCCCCCTTTGTACCCCTTTCATATGGGCCTATGGGGGCAAGCGCTATATCTTTTCTGGTAATGGCGTCAAGTATATTTATGGCTCGGATCTATTTGCGCTCAGCTAATTATACTTTGAGAATTTATCAAATTTTTTTAGTTTTCTTTATTTTTTTGGCCAGTATTTATTATTGTGATTATCAAGTAAATAGCAAAATTGATCGTTCCCGAACCCTAAAGGTAGCTGTTCTTCAACCCGCTATTCCTCAAAAAGAAAAGCAACAATACAAGTATATGAATAGTCACTTAGACTATTATATTCGTCTGTTGCGCTATATTAAAGAAAAAGTGCCCAACTTGGATGCCATTATTCTCCCTGAATCCATTATTTCTGATTATTGGGAAGATCGAATAATAGAAAAAATTAAAGATTCAGGTGTTTTGGATCGTGAATTATTAATTTTTGGTTTGCCCATCAAAAGAAATAAAAATATATATAACGCAGTTTTGTATTACAAAAGTGGCAACATTCAAGACTACTATGCGAAACATAAGTTAGTACCTTTTGCTGAAAGTAAGTTTCCATTACTGGATTTTTTTCACCCACAAAATCAAATATTTTTTAATGCTGGTAAAGGAATAAACCCAGTAATTATTCAAAGTGTTAGCTATGGTACTACCATTTGTTTTGAGTCTTTATTTAGTTCTTCATACAGTAAGTTAAGAAACAGCAATATATTAATAGTGCTAACGGATGACTCTTGGTTCAACGCTTGGTTTAAAGAGTTGCATTTGCGCACGGTTATCTTCAGGGCCGCGGAAAACCGAAAATACCTTTTATTCTCAAATAATACAGGAATGAGTGCCATTATTAGTTCTTACGGCAAAATAATATCTAAATTGCCCAACAATAAATCTGGTTTTTTGATATTTGATGTTCCTTTGTTGTAAGAATGAGGGTTTCAATTTACAGTTTTCTCCAAATTTAGTCCCGACCGCCTTCTTGACTTAGAAGGCAAAGTATAGAATAATATTCAAGCTAGATTGTTTTTAGAATTTAAGGAGAAATTATGAAAAAAGATATTCACCCAAAAGTACAAGAAGTTATTGCCAGCTGCGTTTGCGGAGCACAGTTTAAGGTTGACTCAACAAAACCAGATATCAGAGTCGATATTTGTGGTCTTTGCCACCCATTTTACACCGGTAACGAAAAGATAATGGATACAGAAGGTAGAGTAGAGCGCTTTAAACGTCAGTACAAAGTTAAGTAACTTCATACAAAATAAATATATATGAAAGTATGCTTATTAAGTAATACGCCAGATCCAATTAAAGTAATATATCTAGCTTGCCGTACTTGTTACAGTAAGCTAGCCCCTTCAGAGATGCAGGAAGTGACTGATGAGAAGATGGTTTCACTTATTAAAAATACCATTTTATCCGGTCATCATTCTGTTCTAGAACATGCAAGTTTTAGCTTCTCAGTGGAGGGCGTAAGCAGAGCCCTAACTCACCAGCTTGTTAGACATCGTTTGGCCTCCTATGCACAGCAGTCACAAAGATATGTAGAGTATAAAGAAGATACGTTGGATTTTGTTATGCCTAAAACTATTGCCAAAAATTATAAAGATAAATTTGATGCGTTGATGAAGGAAATATTTAAAACTTACAGGGAGCTAGTAGAAGATGGGGTGCCTGCAGAGGATGCCAGATATTTACTTCCAAATGCATCAACGACAAACATTATTGTTACAATGAATTTTAGAGAGTTAATGCAGTTTTCTAAGATAAGACTTTGTTATAGAGCTCAGTGGGAAATCTTAGAAATGGTTAAGAAAATGAAAGATGAAGTCACAACTGTTTCACAGTTTCTGGCCAATGGTTTACAGCCGAAGTGCCAACATCTCGGGTATTGCGATGAAACAAAGCCCTGTGGTTGTTATAAGTTCAGTACTAGCGCATTAGAGGTAAAAAGTGAAAGGAATAAATTATGGGATATGTAGGCGGACAAGCTCTCATTGAAGGTGTTATGATGAAAGGGGATAAATACATTTCCCGAGCTGTCTACACTCCTTCTGGAAACTTAATAGTAGATAAAAAAGAATTTATTTCCTTTGGCAATCGGTTCCCAATTTTTAAGCTCCCCATTTTAAGGGGTTTTGTATCCTTGTTGGAAATGATGGTCTTAGGCATGAATTCCCTTATGTATTCTATAAATATTGCAAGTCCAGACGAGGAACAAGTCAGTAAAAAAGAGATGACTTCCTCTATGTTTTTTAGCATTTTATTATCAATTTTACTTTTCATTATTCTGCCGGCTACTTTCTTTAATTTTTTAAGAGTAAATTTTACTGGTATCAATATTTTTGTCTTAAGTTTATGCGAAGGCCTATTCCGTATGACTATATTTGTGGGGTTTCTCCTATCCACTCTCTTTATGAAAGACATGAAAAATGTTTATCAATACCACGGGGCAGAGCACAAGGCTGTAAATGCTTTCGAGGACAAAGCCAATATGACTGTTGAAGAAGTAAAAAAATATTCTCGTATCCATACTCGTTGTGGAACCTCCTATATTATGGTTGTATTACTAGTATCCATCATTGTTTTTGCTATAATTGGCAAACAAGCATTGCTGACAAGAATATTCTTTAAGCTTTTGTTGTTTCCTCTAATTTCTGGAATTTCTTATGAGTTTATTCGTTTGGCAGCAAAATTTAATCATAATATGTTATTAAAAATATTTCTCTTGCCGGGATTGTTATTACAGCTCATTACAACCATAGAGCCAAATGATAAGCAAATAGCAGCTGCTATAAGCGCCATCAAGGAAGTTACTTAAAATAATTCATAATTATTATGAGTTTTCTGGAATATGTAACATTCATCGTTTAAATATAAATATGAAAAGGAATTTGACGTGGATATAGAAAGCAAATTTAGAGAGTTAGAGCAAAAATATAGGTCAATTGAAGCCGAGATGAGCAATCCCGACACAACTGGCAATATGGAGCGTTACAACGATTTAAATAAGAAAAGACTTGAACTCGAAGAACCTGTCACTAAATTTCGTGAATATAATAAGTTATGCAAGGAAATTGCAGATACCAAGGAGGTCATTAGTAGTTCTACAGATAAGGATTTTTTAGAATTAGCCAATGAAGAGTTGCATGAGTTAGAAAAAAATGAAGAGAAATTACATCAGGAATTAATGTTTCTACTTATTCCCTTAGACCCTAATGACAGGAAAAATGCATATTTAGAAATCAGAAGTGGTACAGGTGGAGAAGAAGCTGCTTTATTCGCTAGAGATTTATATGAAATGTACAACCGCTATGCCATTAAGTCTGGTTGGAGTTGGGAAGTAGTTGATTTCAATGAAGCCGATGCTGGTGGCTTTGCTAAGGTTGTCGTTTCAATTACTGGAAATAAGGTTTTTAGTCGCTTAAAATATGAGAGTGGCGCACATCGAGTACAGAGGGTTCCCGTGACAGAAGCTAGTGGCAGGGTACACACCTCGGCAGCAACAGTGGCTATCATCCCTGAAGCGGATGACATTGATGTTAAGATTAACCCCGCTGATTTGAAAATCGATACATACCGAGCCAGTGGAGCTGGCGGACAGCACGTAAATAAAACCGAGTCTGCTATTCGTATTACCCATCTTCCCACGGGTATTATTGTTGCTTGCCAAGAAGACCGAAGCCAACACAAAAATAGAGATAGAGCCATGAAATTACTATCCTCTAAAATATATGAGGTTCAGGAAGAAGAACGTATGAAAAAAGAGTCGGAAACTCGTAAAATGCAAGTTGGTAGTGGCGATAGAAGCGAAAAAATTCGTACCTACAATTATCCTCAAGGAAGAATCACAGATCATCGCGTAAATTTAACGATATACCGTTTAGAAAGCTTTATGCAAGGTGATATTGATGAAGTAATTGACGCCTTAATAGCTGCGGAAAGAATGGAAAAGTTAAAAGACCTCTAATAAATATCGGGGTTGCCTCTTCTTTACATGCACTACACATTAACTTACTGCTATAATAAATAATGATAGTTGTTTGTTGTAATAAAATAATTTATAATAACGTAAGCGTGTTATATGTATATGGATGAAACGTAAAGAGGGTTTTATGAATGAATGAAGCTTGGACTATTAGGAAAATACTGGCTTGGTCCAATGAATATTTGCAAAAGAATTCCATTGATTCACCAAAAGTTACCTCTCAACTTTTATTATGCTCTGTATTGAAAATACCTCGCTTAAACCTTTTTTTGGACATCGATAGAATTCTTTCAAATACTGAACTGGCCAGCTATAAACAATATATTATTAGAAGGGTCAATCATGAGCCTCTGGAGTATATCTTAGGTGAAACAGATTTTATTGGACACAAAGTGTTTGTGAGCCCAAAGGTACTAATTCCCAGACCGGAGACAGAACTCTTAGTTCAGGAAACCATAAATGAGCTTAAAAAAATTACACATAAAGACCTCGTAATCATCGATATCGGAACGGGCTCTGGTTGCATTGCCCTAAGCGTGAAAAGTGAATTTCCAGGGGCGCAAGTTTGGGCCAGTGATATATCACTTCCCGCTTTAGAAGTTGCTAAGGTAAATGCACAAAGCCACAACGTGTCAGTAAATTTTTATAATGGGTTTTTCCCATCCGAATTAAAATCAGTTAAAGATTTAATTATTGTTTCCAACCCTCCTTATATCCAAAGTGAAGTCATCGGGACGTTAATGCCTGAGGTGAAAGACCATGAACCAAAATTAGCCCTTGATGGCGGAAAAGATGGATTAGACATTATATGGCAAATACTGGATATCTTTTATCAAACTCAGGCCAAGCATTTGCTTATGGAAATAGGCTACGACCAAGGTCTTGAAATAAGCTCAAAATTTAAAACCGAAAAATTAGTCGGTGAGCTAAGTATCATTAAAGATTATAATAATCTAGATAGAATTGTTAAAATCTCGAAGTAAATGATGTCTACTTTTTCAGACTTGCATCTTTCTATATCAATGAATTGGCTTTTCCCCAAAATTTGCATTGTCTGCAAAGTAAATTCACAATCTATTTTATGTCCAAATTGTATGCCAAAATATGTCACCCCAGTTTCACAGAATTCAAATATTTCATATTTATATAGGTATAAAGGCTCCATTAAAGAAATTATTCATAAGTTTAAGTTTGAAGGTGAAAAATCTATAGGTAAATTTCTAATTATTAGTTTAGACCCAAAGTATTTACAGCAGTTTGACCTCATTATTCCCGTCCCTTGCCATTGGCTACGGCTGTTGCAAAGACGCTTCAATCATTTAAACTACTTATTTGATTTTTTACCAAATTTCAATGCAAAGTTAGTGAAGAGAGAAAAGTACACAGGGTACTTTCATAAATTAAATAAACAAGAGCGAGAATTGCGAATAAAGAATGCTTTTAACGTTGTACAAGGTGAGAGGGTAACGGGTAAAAAAATTCTCATTGTAGATGATATAATCACAACCGGTACTACTTTCAATGAACTAAGTAATGAATTATGTAAATATAATCCATCGTCAATTCACGGATTATTTCTGGCTAAAGTATAGAACACACTTAAGCAATTAACTTCTGTTGGAAGATGTAAATCCATTGTATAATATCACTTCTCGAAAGAAAGGAATTAATATATGCAAGAAAATGAAAAACGTTTAGGTGAAGAGAAAATCTCAAAACTACTTATAAGTTTTGCCTTCCCTGCTTTTATTGGGATGATGGTTATTTCCACTTATAGTATCATTGATAGAATTTTCGTGGGCAGAGTGGTGGGGCCAATGGCTATTTCAGGTATAGCCGTGACATTCCCAATTTCCCTGTTAATGATGGCTTTTGGTATGTTAATTGGTATTGGAGCTGGTGCACGCATTTCAATCTACTTAGGTCAAAAAAAACGCGAGGAAGCGCAATTGGTGCTCGGAAATGCATTTTCTTTGCTGCTAATAATTGCCACAATTATAAGCCTTTGTGGGTTAATATTTTTAAATCCGATATTACAATTATTTGGGGCAAGCCCTGAAGTATTCCCTTATGCGCAGCAGTTTATTAGCATTATTCTGGGCGGTGCTTTTTTCCAGTTTATAGCTTTTGGCTTAAATGGAGCTATTAGTGCTGAGGGTAATCCGAAAGTTGCCATGCAAACCATGTTGCTTAGCGCTTTTTTAAATATTGTTTTACTCGTAGTTTTTATCTATATTTTACATTGGGGTATTAGAGGGTCGGCGCTAGCAACGGTAATATCGCAATTTATTTCTTCCCTTTGGGTGTTAGCTCATTTTAGAGGTAAGAAAAGTAATTTAAAGCTAACCCTTGCCAATATGAAGCTTAATAAAAAAATTGTCTTTCAGATACTTATTATTGGTATAGCTCCTTTTACCCTTCAACTCGGAGCTAGTATTGTAGTAGTTGTGTTAAATATTGTCTTAGCTAAGTACGGCGGTGATATCGCTATCGCAGCTATGGGCGTTATTTATAGTGTTACTTTTTTTATGATAGTACCCATTATTGCTTTGACACAGGGAGCCCAACCTATAATTGGATACAATTATGGAGCTAAGAATTTTTCGCGAGTTAAGCAAACGCTCAAGTTAGCTATTATTATTGCTTCACTCATTTCTATCGGTACCTTTATGTTAGTAGAGATTTTTCCCCATTATATTATTCATTTTTTTAGCAAGGATCAAGAACTTGTTAGACTTGGCTCTTCTGGTTTGCGATATTATTTACTAATGTTACCTGTTATTGGTTTTCAAATTGTTGCAGCCAATTTCTTTTTGGCTATTGGGAATGGTCCTAAATCAATGGTTTTAAATCTTCTCAGGCAAGTAGTCATCCTTATCCCAGCGCTGCTCATACTCCCCCATTTTTTTGGATTACAAGGTATTTGGATAGCAGGTCCGCTCTCTGATGGACTTGCGGCAACAGTTACTGGCATATTTCTCTATTACGAATTAAAGCATTTAGATGAAAAACATGAAAAAACGCTTAGTAATTTAGCAGAAAAAACAAATACAAAAAGCGCCTACACTTTACCTGAAACGACAGTCGTTTAGTCAAATACTGAAAGGTTCTTAGATTGAAATACATAAAAAAATTCTTAAGCAATAACCTTCTCAAAGTAAATAAACCCATTCAATATGTTGGCAATGAACTGTATAGTGTTAAAAAAAAATGGTCAAAGGCTAGAACCAAGATATGTCTTATATTCCCGGATAAATATGAAGTAGGTATGAGTAATCTTGCAATTCAAATATTTTATAATTTAATTAATCGACACACCAGTCATCTATTAGAACGTTCCTTTATTCCTGATGGCGATATGGTTGATTTAATGAAGGAAAATGCAATCCCTTTATTCTCTTTAGAAAGCAAAAAAGCGCTAATTGATTTTGACGCATTAGCCTTTACGATCTCAACAGAACTTGCGTACACAAATGTTCTTTTAGCATTAGACTTAGCCACGATACCTATAAATTCCAAAGATAGATTATCTTCCGAGAAGTTGCCTCTTATTTTTGCAGGAGGAGGT
>CAIUUT010000129.1 GCA_903902445.1 uncultured Candidatus Marinamargulisbacteria bacterium | reverse complement strand
TGGCTTAGTGGTTCTTACCGCACCACCACCACCATGCACATCGCAATATTGACCAGGAACGTGACCACTCCAGAACTTTTCAACAGAAGTAACCGGACAGTATGGAGTAGCAATTTTACCGGTCGTCCAGCAGATATTAACTGGGGTTAAGCCTTCTGGTTTTGGAAACTCAATTTGTGGGACATTAAGCAAGGCTACTTTCATATATTCTTTCCACATTGTTGCCGGAGCCGAACCTCCAGTCACCTTGCTCATTTTCGCACCATCATCATTACCCACCCAAGTAGCCACAGCCATCTGAGGCACAAAGCCGATAAACCAAGCATCCTTGTAATCACTAGTAGTCCCAGTTTTACCAGCCATCGGTCTTGGCAGTTTTGCACCCTGTCCAGTTCCTGCTTCTACTACACTTTTCATCATTTCCACAAGCGTATAAACTAAGTTCGAGTCATAAGCCTTTTTCCCTAAGATATTCTCTCGATAGATTACAGTTCCATTTCTATCCTCAATTTTTAATATAAATATTGGTTTATAGAGCGTTCCCCCATTCGCTAATGCAGCGTAAGCAGCTGACATCTCCAGCATAGAAACCTCTTGTGTTCCGAGGGCCAAAGACATATAAGGGTGCAAGGGAGTAGTAATTCCAAACATTCTTGCAGTCTCAATAACGGCCTCTGGGCGCACCATACTTATTAGTTTTACGGCGATAACATTAATTGATTTTTCTAGAGCTGCTCTTAAAGGCAATCGTCCAGAATAGGTCTTCTCGTAATTTTGCGGAGAATAGGGCCCCATAATAGTATTAAAAACTACAGGGGAGTCGCTAAATATTGTTCCTGGCGAAACCCCTTTAGTTAAAGCGGTTAAATACACAAATGGTTTAAATGATGAACCTGGCTGCCTTCTGGCTTGTGTCACCTTGTTAAACTGGTACTTTATAAAATCATACCCACCAACCAAAGATAATATGTAGCCGGTACTTGTGTCTAAACTTATCAGCGCTGCTTGTGAGAAATTAGAACTAGCAGCTTGCCCTTCAGCTATAGTCATGTCCACTGCTGCTTCTGCTGCCTGCTGTAGATGATAATTTAAGGGAGTATACACCTTTAAACCACTATTATAAGCAGCTTCCTCGCCGTACATCTGAATAATTTTGTCCACAATTACACTTGTGAAATATGGCGCCTTATACTTGGTTTTCCTTCTTGAGGCAAACACTATTACCTGTTTCTTTGCTGATAAATACTGTTCTCTAGTAATCATATGGGTCTTAAACATTCTGGTTAAGACCACATCTTTTCTGCTTACAGCAGCTTTAGGATTGCGAAAGGGAGAATAGAACTCGGGAGCCCTGAGCATACCCGCTAAAACAGCACTTTCCGCAATCGTCAACTCCTCCGCATGTTTATCAAAGTACTGCAAGGATGCAGACTCTATCCCATAAGCATTGTGGCCCCAATAAACTTGATTTAAATACATTTCCAGTATTTCATCTTTTGTGTACTGTCTTTCAATTTTAATGGCCAATACAACTTCCTGTATTTTTCTTTGGAAGCTTTTCTTTTTATTTAAAAACAAGTGTCTGGCAAGTTGCTGCGTAAGCGTACTTGCACCTTGCGCCTTCTCCCCTCTTAACACATTCACCACCGAAGCTCGCATAATTCCGATAGGGTCGATACCGTGATGCCGATAGAACCTTGCATCCTCCAGACCAACCACTGCTTTTTTCATATAGGGGTTTATTTTAGAAAAAGGAACGATCATCCTATTTTCTTCTTTATGTAAATCGGCCAGCATTACCCCATCTTGAGAATATATTTTAGTAGTCTCATTGGGAATAGTTTTAGATATAACTGACACATCAGGCGTTGTAAACCAAAGATATAAAAGAAATAAAAAAAGAAATAAAAAAACCACAATAACCGCTGAAACAATTACTTTAACTATGTCAGAAAAAAAACCATAAACTTTTTCTCTTTTTTTCCTTTTTTTCTGATAGGAAGCCCCTACTTTAGCTTTGCTTGATTTATGATTTGTCTTAATGGGGACGCGTCTTTCGAAAACCAAAACCTCTACTCCTTGTTAACAATCTTACCGTATGCTATATTAGCAAATATTCACTAATCATTAAAGGATTTTCTTCATGATAAGCCCAGATTTTCAAAAAGGCATCGCTGAAATTATTAATATAGAAGATTTGGACAGTTTGCTAACCAGTGGCAAAAAGCTAAGAATTAAATGGGGAGCCGATCCCAGCGCCCCCGACCTACATCTTGGACACACAGTAGTTTTGCGCAAATTAAAACAGCTGCAAGACCTTGACCATCAAGTCATCTTCCTGATCGGAAATTTTACAGCGACGATTGGCGACCCCTCAGGCAAATCTAAAACCAGAAAAGCTTTATCGGATGAAGAAGTGGCCGTAAATGCTCAAACCTATCAAGACCAAGTATTCAAAATTCTTGATCGAGATAAAACAACAGTTGTTTACAACGGGGATTGGTTAAATAAGCTTACGGCAAAGGATTTAATTAACTTAACAGCCAAATATAATGTAGCCAGAATGCTGGAAAGAGATGATTTCCAAAAACGCTTTCACAACAATCAAACCATTAGCATCCACGAATTTATTTATCCGCTTCTACAGGGTTATGATTCCGTCCAATTGCAAGCGGACATCGAGATTGGCGGCACTGATCAAAAATTTAATTTACTTGTCGGAAGACACTTACAAAAAGAATCTGGACAGACACCGCAAGTAGTAATAACTGTGCCCATCCTAGAGGGATTGGATGGCGTAAATAAAATGAGTAAAAGTCTGGGCAATCATATTGGGCTAACCGACACTGCTGATAACATGTTTGGCAAGATCATGTCCATACCCGATAGTCTAATTACAAAATACTACGAATTATTAACGGACATATCCCTGTCCGATCTTGCTAGCATGAAACAACAACTTACTGACGACAACATTAACCCCAGAGATCTTAAGGTGAACCTTGGAAAAATAATTGCAGCTCAATACCATGGCGAAGAAGCCGCCAATTTAGCCGAAGAACATTTTATTCAGTTATTCAAGAAAAAAGAAATCCCCGACAATATTCCTGAGATTTCTCTAACCAAAGGAGAATACTCACTATTTAAACTACTCACTCAAAATAGCCTAGCCCCCAGCAACAAAGAAGCACAAAGGCTAATTTCTCAAGGAGCTGTTAGTATTAATAATGAGAAAATAACCAATCCTTTAGAAAATATAAATATTTCAGAGAAAATAGTTATTAAGGCTGGCAAGCGTAACTTTCTGCAAATTAACTGCTTGTAAGTTTTTATTTAAATAAACTCCAACTGGCTACAGGTTTTTCATCCAAGGCTGTAGACACACCCTGTGTGTATCGAGCATAACCAGCGGCAGCGATCATTGCCCCGTTATCGGTACAGTATTTTAACGCAGGAATAGCAATTACATACTCATCACTTCTTTTACTTATCTCTTCCCTTAAGAAGGAGTTGGCCGATACCCCACCAGCAATTATTACTTGCTTAACCCCAAATTTCTTTGCAGCGTTAAACGTCCTAGTGACTAATTCTCCCACCAACTTATATTGAAATGACGCACAAAAATCTGCCATTTCTTGACTAGATTTCTCTTTCTCGTCTAGCTCATTTTTTTCCACCAAACGAAGCACCGCTGTCTTTAGCCCGCTAAAGCTAAAATCAAACTCATGCGGGGTATTTACCTCTGGAAACTTATAGGCCCTTCTGTTTCCATTCTTGGCTAATTCATCTACGATAGGACCACCTGGATAACCTAGCCCTAGCGTTCTGGCTGACTTATCAAAAGCTTCACCGATTGCATCATCTATAGTATTTCCAATTAACGTATAATGAAATTCGGCGTCTATTAATATAAGCTGAGTATGTCCTCCAGAGGCTACTAGCGCCATAACTGGATACTCAAAATAATCTTCTTTGTCTAACATATTTGCATAAATATGCCCCTCTATATGATGAACCCCCACTAACGGCAATCCTAAAGCATAAGAAATTGACTTCCCCACCATAAATCCCGTACTTAACGCCCCCAATAGACCAGGCCCCTGAGTAGCAGCAATTAATGAAATATCCTTCCAACCTACACCTGCTTGACGCAGGGCTTCATCCAAAACTGGGACAAAATGAACAACATGCAGTCTAGAGGCCAGTTCGGGAACTACCCCACCATATTTTTTGTGCATTTTTATCTGGGAAGTTACAACATTCGCCAACACTTTACGGCCATTCTCGACGATACCCACAGACGTTTCATCACACGATGTCTCAATTCCTAAAGTAAGCATTATATTATGTCTAATTTTCCTTTATAAATAATTAACTTGAAATTTATTTTATGATATTTAATACATTTCTCAAACGGTTAACTACTTCATTTTTACCCACATAAAATATCAAAGTGAATAAGTCCAGAGACTTGTCCTGATTCGTTAATGCTCGTCGCACTACCTGAGCGAGCTCTTTAAGCTCTATGTTTTTTTGATTTATGTAATTACGCATAATCTGCTCAATTTGGATAACAGACCAATCCTCTATGGAATTAAGAACAGACAAGATATCTTCCGCATTGTTGAGAATAAAATCAGCATCCTCCTGTTGCGCTGGCTTCTGCGGCTCAATATTTCCAACAAATGGCCGACACAAATCATCCAAATCCTTTACTCCAAAAGCCTTTTGCTGCAACAACCCTACTAGCGTTTGTGAGTGAGAATCCACTTTAGCTTTAGCAATCAGTTTAGTAACGCTCTCGAACTCAAACTTCTCTAAATCCGCCAGATTAGCTTTTTTCATATACTGAGCATTAATCCAGTTAATCTTTTTCAGATCTAACTTAGCAGGACTTTTAGTCACCTTACCTATCTCGAAAAGCCTAATAAGTTCTTCTATGGAAAATATTTCCTGATTTTGATACCCCCAGCCCATTCTTGCCAAGGAATTTATGATCGCCTCAGGGAAATAATAATTATCTTTATAATAGGCGACATTTGCATCATTCCTTCTTTTACTCAAAGGTTGGCTATTTTCATCCACGATTAACGGCACATGAAAATATTTAGGGGCAGGCAACTTTAAATACTTGTAGATTAGCAAATGTTTCTTGGTATTGGTTAAATGGTCTACGCCTCTAATAACATCGGTCACACCGGTTAAATGATCATCAATAACGACAGCGAAATGAAAAGTTGGAATACCATCAGACTTTAATATTACAAAATCTTCTACATCGTCGGCGCCTCGAAGATATATGGCCCCCTCATTAACATAAGCAAAGTTCTTTTTAATTAAGAAATCTTCAAAGGGCTTATACAAAGCCATACGCTGCGTTTGGAAAGGAATTTCTTCATTATCCCAGTTTAAGCCCAACCACTTCAAATCATTAACGATACTTTCTGCAAATTCCGTTTTGGATCGAGCCATATCCGTATCTTCCATGCGCAAGAGGAATTTGCCATTATTATGTTTGGCATGCAAAAAGCTAAATAAAGCGGTTCTGGCTCCACCAATATGTAAATGCCCTGTTGGGCTAGGAGCAAATCGAGTAACTATCATAGAGTTCATATTATGGTTTAGGCCGATAAATAAATCAATATTAAATATTATCCAATTTGGAGTATAATACAAAACTTAAGTTTACTAGAATGCAAGATACAGTTTATGAAAAAAACAATAATTGATATTATTAAATCTTTCGGTATAGTTTTTGGAGACATTGGGACCAGTCCTATCTACACCTTATCTGTTGTTTTTCTCACACTCAAACCCACTCCCGAAAATATCTTGGGGGTTTTATCCCTAATAGTTTGGACGCTAATTATTGTAGTAACCCTTGAATATTCTTGGTTAGCAATGAGTTTGAGTGAAAAGGGAGAAGGCGGAACCATTGTATTAAAAGAAATACTCATTCCCTTGTTAAAGTCTGGCAAACAGGTTTCCTTTTTTACGATGCTAACTTTTATTGGCATATCGTTATTGATTGGCGATGGAGTTATTACCCCAGCCATTAGCATCCTAAGTGCCGTAGAAGGCATAACTCTTGTTCATGGATTAGCCTCTTTGCCTCAATGGATTCTTATATTAATTGCTAGCATAATTGCAATTTTATTGTTTAGTTACCAAAAAAATGGAGCGAACAAGGTCGCTAAAGCCTTTGGCCCCATAATGGTTGTTTGGTTTCTAGTATTAGCTATCTTTGGTGGAATTTTCATATTTTCTGCTCCACAAGTCTTACTCTCTCTTAGCCCCTTTTATGCCATTACGTTTATGTTACATAACGGGTTGGTTGGTTTCTTTGTGCTTTCCGAAGTTATTCTTTGTGCTACAGGTGGTGAAGCCCTTTACGCTGACATGGGGCAACTTGGAAGAAAGCCAATTATTCAGGCATGGGGGCTAGTCTTTATAGTTTTAATCACTAATTATCTCGGACAAGGAGCATATTTATTAATGCACCCAGCAGCCACGAATATATTATTTACTATGTTTTTTAGCTTAACTGGTCATTTTTATGTTGTTTTATTAATATTAAGCATTTTTGCTACAATAATTGCCTCTCAAGCAATGATTAGTGGCCTCTTTTCCATTGTTTATCAAGGCATAACCACAAGAATAATTCCCATGCTAAAAGTTGAATTTACTTCCTCTGAGCTCAGTTCTCAAGTATATATTCAATTTGTAAACTGGACCATGTTAGTCGCAGTGTTGATTATTATGACTATGTTTAAAAAGTCTGCAAACCTGGCAAGCGCTTACGGGCTCGCTGTGACAGGTGTTATGTTAATTACTAGCATTTTTATGCTAACCATATTTTATCAAAAGAAAAACTATATAAAAACTGGGGTTTCAATTCTTATATTATTAATTAACACCATATACTTAATTTCAAATAGCTATAAAATCCCCCATGGTGGTTACTGGTCCATTATTATAGCTCTTTTCCCCCTTTCTTTAATACTTCTCTTCACTAATGGACAACGACTTCTTTATTCATCCATGCGCCCTATGATTCTAAGCAAATTCCTAGCTAAATATAATGAGGTTTATAAAAAAATGAGCAAAATCTCTGGCACTGGCCTATTTTTCGCCACAAGCGGAGCAAAGGTCTCTCCATATATTGTAAACACAATGTTTATCAATAATATAATTTATGAAGATAATATTTTTGTTGCCATTATTAGAACTGAAACCCCAAACGGCGTAGAATATTATTTTAAAGATGACTTAGCCGAAGGCTTAAGGGTTTTTGAGATAAAGATTGGCTATATGGAACATGTTAATATAGAAAGCATATTACATAAGGCAGGCATCCATTGCAAAGCTATCTTCTACGGATTAGAGCATATTAATACGTCAAATATTCTTTGGAAAATATTCTCTGGCATTAAACGGTTAGTCCCTACTTTTGATGAATTTTATGATTTGCCGCAACAAAAACTACATGGCGTCATTACTAAAGTTAAGATTTAATAATCAACCTTCTTGAAATTATATTAAATATTATTAATAAATAGCGTATACTGAGAAACAATAGGAATATGAAAAAAACTTTTAAAGAAATCATTAAATCATTCGGCATTGTTTTTGGAGACATTGGCACAAGCCCCATTTACACGCTCTCAGTTGTTTTTCTTACACTCAAACAATCTCCCGAAAACATCTTAGGCGTTCTATCGCTAATTGTTTGGACATTAATACTTGTTGTAACTCTTGAATATGCATGGCTCGCAATGAGCTTAAGCAAAAAGGGAGAGGGCGGAACCATTGTTTTAAGAGAAATTCTAATTCCTCTTTTAAAATCAGGAAGGCATGTTACTTTTTTTTCAATACTAGCATTTATTGGAGTCTCTTTATTGGTTGGCGATGGGGTTATTACACCAGCCATAAGTATACTCAGTGCCGTAGAGGGCCTGACTCTCATCCCCGGACTTGAATCTTTGCCGCAATGGACCTTAATCGTAGTAGCTGGAATAATTGCCATCTTTCTCTTTAGTGTTCAAAAAAAGGGTGCAAGTAAAGTAGCTAATACTTTTGGCCCGATAATGGTTGTTTGGTTTTCTGTGCTAGCCATCTTTGGAGTAATTTCAATAATTTCAGCCCCTCAAGTTTTGCTTTCCTTAAGTCCGTTATATGCAATTAGCTTTATTTTACATAATGGTTTGATCGGATTTTTTGTTCTCTCCGAAGTTATTCTTTGTGCTACCGGCGGCGAGGCACTTTACGCTGACATGGGACATCTTGGCCGGAAACCAATCCTTCAGGCATGGGCAATAGTATTTGTTGTTCTAGTTACTAATTATCTTGGGCAAGGAGCTTTTTTGCTAATGCATCCAGACACTAAAAACATATTATTCACTATGTTCTTTAGTTTAACCGGGCATTTTTATATTATTTTGTTAATACTAAGTATAATCGCGACAATTATAGCTTCTCAAGCAATGATTAGTGGCCTTTTTTCTATTGTTTACCAAGGCATAACCACAAGAATAATTCCTATGTTTAAAGTTGAATTCACTTCTTCTGAACTTAGATCTCAGGTTTACATTCAATTTGTAAACTGGACGATGCTCGTCGCTGTGTTATTTATTATGATTACTTTTAAAAAGTCTGCTAATTTGGCTAGCGCTTATGGCCTTGCCGTAACAGGCGATATGTTAATTACAAGCATCTTCATGTTAACTATTTTTTACCAGAAAAAGAATTACATTAAAGCCGGTTTTTCAATTTTGATACTATTTGTTGACGCCATATTCTTACTTTCGAATAGCTACAAGATTCCTCATGGTGGATATTGGTCTATTGTTATTGCTATTTTCCCCTTCTTACTCATACTTCTCTTCACTAATGGACAACGACTATTATACAGCTCTATGCGCCCTATGATGCTTAGCAAATTCCTTGCAAAATATAATGAGGTTTATGCAACAATGAGCAAAATAGCTGGAACGGGATTGTTTTTTGCTATGGGCGGAGCAAAAGTTTCCCCCTATATTGTTAACACAATGTTTATTAATAATATAATTTATGAAGACAATATTTTTGTTTCCATTATTAGAAGTGAGAATCCAACTGGTGTTGAATATTACTTTAAAGATGACCTAGCCGAAGGATTAAGGGTCTTTGAGATACGGATGGGGTATATGGAGTTTGTAAACATTGAAAGCATCCTTAGTAAGGCAGGGATTCACTGCAAAGCCATCTTTTATGGGTTGGAGCATATAAACACCTCCAATATACTTTGGAAAATATTTTCTGGCATTAAACGGCTTATCCCTACATTTGACGAATTTTATGATTTACCGCAACAAAAACTCCACGGTGTTATCACCAAAGTTCATCTTTGATTTAACTTCATCCAAACAAATACCACGTCCAAGCACTCCTACACTTTATTAATATTCTATTTGACGTTGAGTCCACGATAGTCTATTATTTTTCAAAACCACTTTCGGGTGGGATGTAATACTATTATATGGAGGTCTAGCAATGGCAACAGCAGTAGAAAAATGGGTAGAAGAAATGGCTCAGTTATGCAAACCAGACAAGATATATTGGTGCGACGGCTCTGAAGAAGAAGCTCATCGCCTAATAGAGATTGGGATGACACAAGAAAACATAAACGGCAATCCAATTTTCACAAAATTAGACCAGAAGGAATGGCCAAATTCCTACTATCACAGGAGTCATCCCTCAGATGTTGCCAGAACAGAACACCTCACTTTTATTTGCAGAAAAGATAAAGAATCCATTGGTCCTACAAATAATTGGATGGATCCTGATGAAGCCAAACGCAAACTAGAACCTCTCTTCGATGGCTGCATGAAAGGTCGTACGATGTATGTGATGCCCTACATGATGGGACATCCTGACTCTCCTTACGCTAAAGCGTGTGTACAAATTACCGACATCTCTTATGTTGTAATTAGCATGAGGATAATGACTCGCATGAGCAAGTCGGTGTTAGATAAAATAGGCAACTCTGATAATTTTGTAAGGGGGGTACATTCCATTGGCAACTTAGACCCTGAAAATCGTTATATCATGCATTTCCCTGATGAAAATCTAGTATGGAGTATTGGCTCAGGATATGGAGGCAATGCACTCCTCGGTAAAAAATGTTTTTCACTACGCATCGCTTCTTGGCTTGGCCTTAAAGAAGGATGGCTGGCCGAACACATGGCTTTAATTGGCGTTGAAGATCCTCAGGGAAAAATCACCTATATGGCTGTTGCGATGCCTTCTGCTTGCGGAAAAACAAACCTAGCTATGCTGGAATCAACCTTACCAGGCTACAAAGTCTGGACACTGGGTGACGATATTGCTTGGCTAAATGTAGGTGACGATGGTCAACTTTATGCCATTAATCCTGAAGCGGGTTATTTTGGAGTAGCCCCTGGCACCTCTATGAAAACTAACGGGAACATGCTTAAAGCCTTGAAAAAAGGAACATTTTTCCCCACTTTATTTACCAATACAGCACTGGACACAGACAAAAACGAACCATGGTGGGAAGGACTAGGAACTCCCGCTCCAGCCCACGCTCTAGATTGGCAAGGTAATGAATGGGACCCCAGCAAAACTTCCAAGGCAGCCCATGCCAACTCTCGCTTTACAGTATCAGCACAACATACTACAAACTTAGCTAAAGAGTATAGCGATCCTAAGGGCGTTCCTATTTCGGCTATTATTCTTGGTGGCAGACGCGCAAACACAGTGCCATTACTTGTTGAAGCCTTCAATTGGCAGCACGGAGTATTTATTGGTGCTAGAAGTGGGTCTGAAACAACCGCTGCAGCCATTGGCCAAGAAGGCGTTATTAGACGTGACCCCATGGCCATGATTCCTTTTTGTGGCTACAATATGGGCGACTATTTTGCGCACTGGCTACAAGTAGGTAAAAACATAAAGAAAGCGCCAAAGATCTATTCTGTAAACTGGTTTAGGTTAGATGATGAAGGCAAGTTTATTTGGCCAGGATTCGGCGATAATATTCGTGTTCTAAAATGGATAATCGACCGCATAAATGGCAAAGTTGGCGCCAAAGAAACCCCAATAGGCTTGCTACCCAACCTAAACGAATTATCTTTAGAAGGCCTGGACATTTCATCCGCCAGAATGGAAAAATTGCTTGAAGTAAACCCCAGCGAATGGGTAAAGGAAGCTGCAGACATTGAAGCGTTTCTAACTCAGTTTGGAGCTAAACTACCAGAAGCGTTAGCTCAGGAATTAAAGAGCTTAAAAGCCAACTTAAGTTAACTTAAGTTTTTTTACTCAGGTTCCTTGAATTAATTCAAGGAACCTGAGTAATTCCTACTTGTCTATTATTTCTCCTGAATTAATAACAACAATCGTGCCACTATCCCGTTCTATTTCTAAGTTACCTTGAGCATCTATTCCCCTTATCTTTCCAGTTATAGTCGATGTGCCTATTTGTATTGTTACTTTAGATAAAACCTTCATTTTTCTGAGATACTCATCCCGAATTGAAGGGACGCCCAAAACTGAGAATTCCCTATATGCCTTAAAGAATATACTATTAACTTTACGCACAACCTCATCCCGATTCACTATGGGAATGTGTTGACATAGTGCCGTCACTGGCTGACTGATTAGAGATGTATCCGGGAGTTGAAGATTTAGACCAATACCAACAACAAGTCCTCTCAGAACGCTTCCTTGGATAGAAGATTCCACTAATATTCCTCCAATCTTTTTGCCCCCGACTAAAATATCATTAGGCCATTTAATCTGAGAGCTAACCTTATAATCCTCAAGTACTCTTGAAATTATCACAGCCACGAACAATCCAATTCCTGATATAAGTTTATAGTTCAAGCTATCTGGTTTTAACACAATACTCATATGCACATTGCCACTATCAGACACCCACTTTCGCGCGAATCGACCTCTTCCAGCCGTTTGACTATCTGCAACAATCATAGTTCCATCCATTAGTTGATCCAAATGCTCAAGCGCATAGCTGTTAGTGGAGTCTATTTCTGGGAAAAAAAGAATGTTAGTATCCATAATAAAGCCTGTTAATAGTATATATTTCTAATTGTTTCATAATTCATTTATTATTCTTCTATTCTTTGCTAATATTAAAACATTATAATCTATAGTATGCATTTAACCTATTTCTCCTTGCATACGTTTACAGAAACCATAAGTTTTGATTCGATTATTAAAATAACTAAACACTGCTAATATTGAGGAAGATATGATTTTAAACAAAGAGGCAAAACTAAACAGTCTAGTTAATCAAAGATTAAATATAGGCACAATAGTATATTTACTTCTCGCCTCAACACTGATCGAAAGCTGGGTTCTCCTAGACGTTTTTTTAAATGAACCTCACCAGCGTTTGTTTTTTTGGATAAGAACCTTTTACTTTTTATCTGGGTTTGTGCTTCTTGCCTTTAGAAAAACAGAATTTTTTAAAAAAAATGTCCTTAATATTGCCTTTTTTAACTACGCACACTTAATCACCTCCATTAACATAATGGTATTATTGGCTGATCATTTTTACCCCTATATTTTTGGTTTTTCAACCGTATTCTTTGGCGTCGCGGCCATGATAACCTTAGATCCAAAGCGTTATATCTTGGGGTTTCCCATCACCGCACTTATAACAACAATTTGGTTTCACATTCTTAGCTCACACATACCTTTATTTGACATCTTTACCGGAGTTTTGTTTATTTCCACAGTATTTATTTGCACTTCCTTTGTGTCATTTTTAACCTATAACTCCTTTGTAAAGCAAACAAAACTGCTCATTGATAATGAGGAGAAAAATGAGGCGTTACGAGAAATAAAAGCTTCTCTTGAAGAAAAAGTTCAAGAACAAACTAAGGATATAAGACAAAAAAGCGAACAATTACTCATTACCAATAATAAGCTAATCGAAGCCGATAAACTTAAAGACGATTTCCTTGCCAATACCAGTCATGAATTGCGCACCCCTCTTAATGGAATAATCGGGATAACTGAATCATTGTTAGATGGAGCGGTTGGCCCTATTTCTGAGAAAATGAGAAGCAATTTACTCCTAGTTACTTCCAGCGGTAAAAGGCTGGCTTCTCTAGTAAACGACATTCTTGATTTCTCAAAACTTAGAAATAAAGAGTTGTCCCTACAAAGAAAATTTATTGGTATTAGAGAAATGGCTGACATTGTAATTGCCCTTTCCAAACCTCTTCTAGCGGGGAAAAACGTAACATTAATTAATACCATTGAACGCACAACTCCTTCAGTACTTGCTGATGAAAATAGGCTTCAGCAAATTTTACACAATCTAATTGGAAATGCCCTAAAATTCACTCATGAAGGCACTATTACTATTTGCGCGACACCTATTAACTCCCAAAGTTTGCTCCAACCATCAATTGAAGTTACTGATGACTCTCCAAATTTCCTGCAAATTAGCATAAAAGACACCGGAATAGGAATTCCAGAAGAAAAATTTGACTCTATATTTCAGTCCTTCGAACAGGTTGATGCCTCTACAGCAAGAGAATTCGGGGGTACAGGGCTTGGACTTTCCATTACCAAACAACTCATCGAGCTACATGGCGGGATAATTTGGGTTGAGTCGGAAATGGGAAGGGGATCAACATTTTCTTTCACCCTACCTCTAGCAAAATCAAATCTGAACACAAACACTCAACCAGCATCTGAATCATTAGTCTCTAAAATTTTAGCGGATGATGACAATTCCGTCTCTCTGGCTGCCGAAAACTCATCCACCCTCAATACCGAGTATCCCTACGTCATCCCGACCACCGTGGAGGGATCTGGCGACACTACACCCACAGATTCCTCGACTTCGCTCGGAATGACAGATAATTCCATCGCCGATGGCTATTCCCCTTCACCTCTCACTATTCATTCACCTGCCGCAGGCAGCGCAGGAAATATCCTAGTCGTCGATGACGAGTTCATTAACATTCAGGTACTACAAAACCAACTTTCAATTCATGGATTTAACGTTATGATGGCTTCCAGTGGACAAGAAGCGCTAGAATTATTAGAGCACGAAATAGACGCTATACCCGATATGGTGATTCTCGATGTTATGATGCCCCTTATGACTGGTTACGAAGTTTGCCAAAAAATCCGAGAAACCTACAGCATTTCTGAATTACCAGTTATTATGCTCACCGCCAAAAACCAAATATCAGACTTGCAAATAGGCTTAGAGGCAGGGGCTAACGACTACCTTACCAAACCCTTCAACAAAAATGAACTACTCGCTAGAGTAAAAAATCTTCTTTCGTTAAAAATTGCATCTCGAGTTAAGATCGAGTTTGAAGGCATGAACAAAGAGATGGAGTTAGCGGCTAAAATTCAAGAGTCAATTATGCCTAGGAAGCTTCCAATAATAGATGGGTTACATATCTATGCAAAATATCTACCTATGGCTGAAATAGGCGGAGACTACTATGACTTTGCCTCTACTTCAGATGGGAAACTTATTTCAATAATCGCTGACGTTTCTGGGCACGGGCTACCTGCTGCCATGGTAGGATCTATGGCCAAGTTAGCCTTCATCATGGACGCTAGGCAATCATCAAGTCCTAAACATATACTCAACAGCATGAACACTAACCTGTTTGATCAGTTCAAAGGCAAATACTTAACCGCTTGCGCCATTGCAATCGATATGCCAAACAAAAAGCTTATACTCTCCAACGCTGGCCACTTGCCATTGATTATTGCGAGAAAATCAACTTCTATGCCCAACCCTCTCCCTACCGATTCCTCGACTTCGCTGGGAATGACTGACAACTCCCACACCGAAGGCGATTCACCTTCACCTATCACTATTCACCATTCAATAATTTCGCTTTGCGAAATCATTGAAATCACCACTGATGGCGGTTTCCCAATCGGCTGGATGGAAGACAACGACCTCGAAGAAGTTTCAATGAATATTCAAAGTGGTGATAGAATTATTCTTTACACTGACTGCGTTTTGGAAGCTAAAAATCTAGCTAATGAACAGTTTGAAACAGAAAATTTTCATCGTTTCATATCTGAAAACTTCACAATAGCAGCACCGTTATTTGTAGATAATCTAATAAAAGTTCTTCAAACTTGGACTGGCAGTGAAAATCTAGACGACGATCTTACATTAGTAGTACTAGACATCATTTAACTGTATAAAAAATTTTAGATAATTATTCCACATTTTGTTATAATCATTGTTTTAAGAGGAGTTAATTATGAGTAAATTCACAAAAATGCATGGCACCGGAAATGACTTCGTTCTAGTGGATGGCATAACAAACAATATCGATCTTAATAAATTACAAGCAGCTAGCAAAAACATTTGCGACAGACATTTTGGCATAGGTGCTGACGGAGTAATCGCGGTGCTCTCCAGCAATAATTCCGATCTACAAATGCGTATATTTAACGCTGATGGCAGTGAGGCAGAAATGTGCGGAAACGGACTACGCTGTTTTTCCTTTTTTGCTTTTCACAGCAAACTCATCACTAACAAAACTTTTACTGTTGAAACATTAGCAGGCCAAATGATTCCTGAAATTATTGAATCAAATAGTAATCAGGCCCAAGTGAAAATAAACATGGGGAAACCGTTCCTCTTAGCTAAGGATATTCCTGTTGAGCACAATAGAAGCGATTTATTAAACATTCCGCTGCAAATCAACAATCTAAATTTAAAAATAACCCCCATAGGAATGGGAAACCCCCACGCAGTTATTTTTGTAGATAATTTGAATGATTTTCCAGTTTGTGAAATAGGACCTCTTTTAGAAAAACATCCTCTGTTTCCAAATAAAACCAATGTAGAGTTTGTAGAAGTAATAACACAACATGAAGCCAAAATGCGAGTTTGGGAACGTGGTAGTGGAGAAACATTGTCATGCGGAACAGGAACTTGTGCTTCGGTTGTAGCGGGGAACCTACTTAACAAATTAAGCGAGAAAGTTACAGTACATTTACTAGGCGGTGATTTATCTATCGAGTGGAAAAATAAAGAGTCTATCTACATGACTGGAGCCGCCAATATTGTTTTCGAAGGGCAGATCCAGTTCTCTTAATTATCTATTGTATGCAGTGACTCCTTAACACAAGCAGCAGCAAAATCTGAAGGCATTCTTTTAATAATATCATCCTGTTTTTCCTTGCTCATAAATTTTATTATTTCAATAGACTTTAAAACATTTATTACGGACAAAACTCGACAAACTGTTTTAACATCAAACTGAGACAAAATCTTGGCAAGAGACAGCGCATCAACATTATTTATTTCCTTAACATACTTATTATCATAATTTTCCATAAAAGAAATGATTGCTTCATCAGGATTTTTTATTATTTTCTTTTTATTATTGAAAAACATCTTGATTGCCCCCTTTAAAAAACATCCTATTTATTATATTATTACTTTTCATTCGATTGACAAGGGTTCATTTTTTTATTAGCTATATTTACCTATATTAATATATCGATATAAATGAAAGGAATATTTCGTTGGCATATGAAAACTACAATCAATGAATAATAAGCATAATCTACATAAGAAATAAATTAAGCTGTTTTAATGTAAAATCTAAAGGAGAAACAAATGATAAAAACTTCCAAGAAATTTGAAAATATCCCACCCTATCTGTTTGCAGAAATAGACAAAAAGAAAGCTGCTGCCATTGCCAAAGGATTGGACATAATTAACTTAGGAATTGGAGACCCAGACCAACCAACTTTTCCGCACATAGTTGAGGCTATGCACAAAGCAATAGACAATTCAAAAAACCATAACTACCCTCCTTATGAAGGAACAAAAAAATTTAGGGAAGCAGTATCATTCTGGTACAAGAAAAGATTTGACGTTGATTTAAATTCAGACACCGAAGTAGTGTCTTTAATTGGATCCAAAGAAGGTATTGCACATCTATTATCTGCCTACATTGATCCAGGAGATATTGTACTTGTTCCAAGTCCTGGCTACCCTGTTTACAAAATGGGCACAATTTTAACAGGTGGAGAACCATTTTACGTACCACTAAAAGCTGAAAATAATTTTTTGCCTGACCTTGAAGCAATTCCAGTTGACGTAGCCAAGAAAGCGAAAGTATTTTATGTAAACTACCCCAACAATCCTACAGCAGCTATTGCTGACTTAGATTTTTACAAGAGATTAGTTGCTTGGGCTAAAAAATATGACATTCTTATTGCCTCAGACCTAGCCTACAGCGAAATGACCTATGATAATTACAAAGCTCCAAGTATTTTAGAGGTTGAAGGAGCCAAAGACGTGGCGATTGAATTTCATTCCCTTTCAAAATCATTCAACATGACAGGCTGGCGTATTGGAATGGCAGTTGGCAACAAGGAAGCCATAAGTGCCCTTGGTGTAATTAAAACAAATATCGATTCTGGCATATTTAAGGCTATACAGGATGCTGGAGTAGTGGCACTGACAACATCGACAGACCTTATTGAGAAGAATAATAATCTTTACAAAGAAAGAAGAGATGTCCTAGTTAAGGGGTTAAATTCACTTGGATGGAAACTTGACCCAATTAAAGCCACATTTTACGTTTGGGTTCCAGTTCCCAAAGGACATACTTCTGCTAGTTTTTGTGGCCTTGTTTTAGAAGAAACAGGAATTGTAGTTGTTCCAGGCAGTGGTTACGGTCCAGAAGGTGAAGGGTTTTTTCGTATTGCTCTGACTGAATCCACAAACAGAATAGAGGAAGCCTTAGGTAGACTCCGAGAAAAGAATATTACTTTTAATTAATGCTTACAACGGAAAGAATAGTTTTACTAAGAAACCTAGAAGAATCTATCGGTGTAGATTTTCGAAATATTGAAACTTTATCTCAAGCCCTTACACATAGCTCCTATATTAACGAAAATCATCTATTAGACCAAGATAACGAGCGTTTAGAGTTTCTTGGCGACGCCATTCTGAAGTTAACCATTACTGAATATCTTTTCACAAACTACCCCGAGAAAAAAGAAGGTGAGCTTTCTAAACTGTTAGCTATTTGGGTAAGCGATCAGCTCCTCGCCAAAAAAGCCAAGGAATTAAGCCTAGGAAGCTATATGCTCTTTGGCAAAAATGAAGCAGCCAATGACGGGGCCAACATAGACTCAAATCTTGGAGATGCACTCGAGTCCATTTTTGCTGCTTATTACTTAGACAACGGTTTAGAGTCAGCCAAACAAGCCATTCACAGTATCTACCAACCTATTTTTAGTTTACAAGAAGATTTAACTTTTCTCAAAGATTATAAAACGATTCTGCAAGAATATACTCAAACTCTTGGCTTCGGAATCCCAGATTACTCGCTCATTGAAACTAGCGGACCAGACCATAATAAAACTTTCTTAGTAGAAGGAAAAGTGACCATGGAAGACCGTATTGTTACAAAACAAGCCACTGCTAAAACAAAGAAAGCAGCTGAACAAGCTACCGCCAAACTCATTACTGAAGAATTAAAGATATAAACCAGAAAATTACAGTGCGCCGCCTATTAATCCTAAAAAGAACCCTAATTTTATGCAAAAAAGAAAAAACTAAACTATATTTTATATAAGAGCGCTTTTTGTCTTCTGATCAAATAAATGCATATTCTTTAGATAAAAACCCAACTCTATGGTTTGTCCTAATTTAAAATCAAATGAAGGGTCTACTTCTGCTAGAAACTTCGCCTTGCCTATAGACATATGCAAGAAAGTCTGAGGGCCAAGAAGTTCAGCAAAATCAATTTTTGCGACTACTTTCTCGTCGGTATATTTTTTACGAACAGCCTTAACATAGTCAACAATATCTTCTGGACGAACCCCTAATGTAACTTCTTTTCCCACATAAGGTTTCACTTCATCAGATAAATCAGTTGGAATTGTTAGTTTAAAACTGTCATTCTCAAAGTTATATCCTGTTTTATTTTTAACGATAACTCCATCAAAAAAATTCATTGATGGTGAACCAATAAAACCAGCTACGAAGGTATTTTGAGGTTTTGCATAAACTTTCAAGGGCTTATCAAACTGTTTTATTTCGCCTTCATCCATAACTACGATTCTCGTTCCTAAAGTCATAGCTTCAATTTGGTCATGTGTTACATATATAAAAGTAGCCTTTAACTTCTCATGAAGATTCTTAAGTTCACCCCGTGTTTGTACTCTAAGCTTGGCATCAAGATTTGATAATGGCTCATCCATTAAAAAAACTTTGGGCTGTCTAACAATCGCTCTACCTAAGGCAACTCTTTGTCTTTGGCCACCAGATAATTGTTTTGGTTTACGTTCAAGATATTTATTTAAACCAAGGATTTCTGAAGCCTCAGCTACTCTTTGATTTATCATATCTCTAGGTTGTTTGCGTATTTTTAATGCAAATTCCATATTCTCACGAACAGTCATGTGTGGATAAAGCGCATAGTTCTGAAAAACCATAGCGATGTCTCTATCTTTAGGAGGCATAAAGGTAACGTCTTCATTACCAATAAAAATCTCTCCAGAAGTAACCTCTTCAAGCCCCGCAATCATCCTAAGAGAAGTTGTTTTACCACAACCAGAGGGACCAACTAACACTACAAACTCTCCAGGAAGTACGCTTAAATCTATACCTTTAACAACTTCTACTTTCCCGAAATTTTTTACAACTTTCTTTAAGGTAACTCCTGTCATTTTGCAAACTCCTTATAAATTTGTGCTGAAACGCTAAATGTTCGCTCTTAAATCTATCATTTCTAATGCGCTCACTGCCGCTTCCCAACCTTTGTTGCCAGACTTTGAGCCCGCTCTTTCAATCGCCTGCTCAATATTGTCCGTAGTTAATACACCAAAAATTATTGGAATATTTGCAGTCATAGAAATGCTTGCCACACCCTTAGCTACCTGAGACGCCACATAGTCAAAATGAGGAGTAGCGCCACGGATAACCGCGCCTAAGCATATAATAGCATCATATTTCTTATCCTTAACGATATTTAAAATGAAAGGAATTTCAAACGCCCCAGGAACCTTATATATATCAATGGCTTGCTCATCAACATCATGTCTTTTCAGAGCATCTAAAGCACCATCTAGCAGTCTGGAACCAACAAAATCATTAAAACGACTAAAAATTATAGCGAT